>NZ_JBVVQI010000010.1:160246-205849 GCF_055811495.1 Mesorhizobium sp. WSM4830
CTCAGTTGGTGTGGGCGCCCTTCCCCCCCCCCCCCCCCCCCCGGGCGCCCCCCCCCCCCCCCCCTTGGGGGGGGGGGCCCCACGCCGCGTTCTACGACCCCCAGTCCCGGCTCGTAAAATCCCGCCTTTGGCACGCTGACCGGTTCAGCGACCGCCACACCCGATCCAGCGAGACTTGCCAGCCTCCTCACCAGCGCCGCCATATTCTCCGGCCCGCCCTCACGAAAATAGCCAAGCAGGCCGCCCAACTCCTCGCGCGGCAGCGTCGAGCCTTCAATCAGTCGCAAATCCTCGTCGTGGCTCTCGCCGGGCAGCAGCGCCAGTTTTATGCCGCCTGCCCGGGCAGTCGAGGCAAGCTGGTCGCAGCCATAGCGCCACCAGTCATAGCCGCCGAGGATGCGGACCAGAATGACCTTGGCATGGCGGGCGACGCTGTCGATCCAGAGATCGACGGACATTGGATGGCGCAGATCGCGCAGTGCTGCCAGCCGCATTGAGGGCAGGCGGCCCGCATCTGCCTTCCACGCCGCCGCCAGCCCGGCCAGGTCGCTGTCGGTGAAGGACAGGGCCACGACATCCGCAGGTGTTTGCCTGAGATCGACAGGCTCGGCGAGATCGTCGAGCGAGGCGGATGTCGTGGTGAGGATGTGCATGGCGGCTCGTGCCTGAGGTCAGCCGGCGAGGATACGTTCGATCGCCGGACGGTTCAGCCCTTTCAGGCCAATGACGACGAGGCGCGAGCGGCGATCGTCTTCAGCGGTCCAGGCGCGGTCGTAATAGTGGTTGACGCGCGGGCCGACGGCTTGCAGCAGGAGCCGCATCGGCTTGCCGCCGACCTCGACGAAACCCTTGACGCGCAACACGTTTTCCTCCTCCGCCGCCGTGGCGACGCGTTGTGCCAGTTCGTCCGGGTTGGACACAGACGCAATGTCGATGACAAAACTATCGAAGTCGTCATGTTCGTGGTCGAGCTCGTCGTCGTGGTGGGTCTTGCGGTTCTCGATGTCGTCCTCGACAGCAAGCCCGAGGCCGAGCAGCACCGACGGATCGACCTTGCCTTGCGAGGTCGGCACGATCTTCACCGCCCGCGCAACATGCTTGCCGATGACGGCATTGGCACGGGCCGAGCCGGCGGCGTCGAGCAGGTCGCTCTTCGACAGGATGATCAGGTCGGCGCAGGCGAGCTGGTCCTCGAATACTTCCTCGACCGGATCGTCGTGGTCGAGCGTCTCGTCCTGCGCGCGCTGCGCCTGCAGGGCATCCATGTCGTTGGCGACGCGGCCATCAGCCAGCGCCGGCCCGTCGACCACGGCGATGACGCCATCGACCGTTACACGGCTTTTCACCGACGGCCACTGGAAGGCCTGGACCAGCGGCTTGGGCAAAGCGAGGCCGGACGTCTCGATCAGGATGTGGTCGACCCTCGGCGTCAGCGACAGGATCTGGTCGAGCGCCGGAACGAAATCGTCGGCGACGGTGCAGCAGATGCAGCCATTGGCCAGTTCGACGATGTTTTCCTCGGGGCAGGTGTCGATGCCACAGCCCTTCAGGATCTCGCCGTCGATGCCGATGTCGCCGAACTCGTTGATGATGATGGCCAGCCGCTTGCCTTTGGCGTTTTCGAGCAAATGGCGGATCAGCGTCGTCTTGCCGGCGCCGAGAAAGCCGGTGACGACGGTGCAGGGAACGCGCGAAAGGGAGGCAGCGGTCATGTCAGGTCCTTCAAAAGGTCAAGGGGAGGGATGCGGGCAACCAGGCCGCGCTTCAGGCAATCGGGACGGCCGCGCCACGGAATGAGCCCATCCGTCGAGGTGGCGAACAGCTTTGCGCCGGTCACGAGATCGGCGCCGCTGGTCGCGGTCAGGTCGCCGAAGACGTAGCTCCAGCAGCCGTCGCGCAAAATCGCGGCGCTGAGCCGGCGCTTGCAATTGCCGAGGCATTCGACGGTGCGGATCTTAATGTTTTCGCTGGAAGCGGCGCGGCGCGTGTCCTCGGCGAGCAGTTCGCCGGCGCGGGGATGGGCGTCCGAACCGGTCTCGTCACGGCAGGACGAGCAGACGATGACGGTAACGCCGGCCGGGGAATCACCATGGCCGGACAATAAATCCGCTGTCTCAGCCGGAAAACTGCTGTCGCGTTCCAAATCAGGCTCCTTGCCCGGAAAACCCGCCAGGCGATCGGATTCTTATGTCCTAGACGGCAGGTCTCCTGGCTCGCGGGTCATCGCCTGGGTGCCGCCTTCCCGGGAATATCCCAGTGGTTTTCGGCCTTGGCTCGTCGCTTACAGTTGCGGGGACAGCCGCGGATTTGAAATCGAGATTTCGCACCGCATTCCCTCTTGGCCCTTGCCGTTGCGGGCAGGGGACCGTCTGGAATGGATTTAGGCTTTTGCAGGCGGTGGTGTCAACGCATGGTTCCGACACGGCGAGGGAAACGCTTTAGAGCAATTTTCGATGTCGGCGCTGCCCCTCATTGCCCTGCCGGGCATTTCTCCCCGTATAGTGACGGGGAGAAAGGACGACTTCGTTTGGGACTTCGCCAATCTACAGGGTTGTAAGGCTGAGCGCCTAGGTTGCGGCAGCGTCCCTTCTCCCCGTCACTACACGGGGAGAAGGTGCCGGCAGGCGGATGAGGGGCAGCGCCGAGATCGGCAATCCCTTACGAAACCGCGACATCCGCCAGCGCATGGCCCAAATCCCCCGCAGGCGTGACTTCAATCCGCTCAAGCCCGAGCCAGCCCTGCATCTGCTTCAATTCTTCGAAAAGCTCGGCTGCGGTTTGCGGCGGGGCGCCGAGCTCCGCATAGGCGGCATGGACGCGCAACACGCCGGCCGGGCGGTCGGCCCTGAGGTCGACGCGCCCGACGATGCTGTCGCCGAGCAGGAACGGCAGCACATAATAGCCATACCGGCGCTTTTCTGCCGGCGTATAGATCTCGATGCGGTAGTGGAAGTCGAACAACCGCTCGGTGCGCGACCGCTCGAAGACGACAGGATCGAACGGCGCGAGCAAGGCGCGCGCCTCGATCCTGCGCGGCAAACGGGCGTCCTTGTGGAGATAGGCCGGCTTGTTCCAGCCTTCGACGCTCACCGGCAACAGCTCGCCAGCCTCGACCAGCTCCTCGAGGCGGCCCTTGATATCGGCGGGCGAGAGGCGGAAATAGTCGCGCAGATCGCCTGCCGTGGCGACGCCGTGGGCGCGGGCGGAGATACGCAGCAATTCGCGATGCGCATCCTCGGGGCAGGGAACCGGCAGAGCGAGTACCGCCGGCGGCAGTACGCGCTCCGGCAGATCGTAGAACCGCTCGAAGCCGCGGCGATGCGCGGTGGTGATGCGGCCGGCCCAGAACAGCCATTCGAAGGCGTGCTTGGCATGGCTCCAGCCCCACCAGCCACCATTGCCCTTCTGGCCTTCAAAAGCAGATGCCGCGATCGGGCCTCGTTCGGAGACCTCGCGATAGATCTCCTCGATATAGGCGGCGTGCTCGCGACCCCATTTGGCCAGTCCGCTGTACATTTCGTCGCCGCGCTCGGCCCGCTGCATGCGCCAGCGCATCAGCGGATAGGTCTCGACCGGCAGGAACGAGGCTTCGTGCGCCCAATATTCAAAGACCATGCGCTTGCGCGTTACGGCGGCGTCGTCGAGCAGCGCCAGCTTGTAGGGGCCAAGCCGCGAATAGAGCGGCATATAGTGGGCGCGCACTACGGCGCTGACGGAATCGATCTGCAGCAGGCCGGTACGGGCAAGCACGCGAGCCAGATGTCTGCGGTCGGGCGTACCGGCGGGGCGGGGGTCATTGAATCCCTGTGCCGCCAGCGCGATGCGGCGAGCCATGCGAAGCGAGATTTTTTCCTTCATGAAGGGCGGCATCCGGACGATGTTAGACAGAGAAAATGACCTGCGATTCCGCGCCATGCTAGCAGGGTTTTGGCGGCATCCATGTCAGGAGAGAAAAGTGGAGTAAAACGTGAAAGAAATCAAACAGGAGCGGATCGGACCAGTTTTGCCGGATATGCCGCCCAGCACCGCGATTTGAACAAGGTTTGACTTGCTTCGCCGAAAGCGCTGCGCTAACCCTCGCCGCGTTGCAGCATAGAGCCCCCTTAAAACGGTTCAGTGGTTAAACTGTCACGCTTCCGCAAGTGGGTCCGGTGCTGTAATCAGAGTGGATTGGCCGCTAACGGAAACTGCAGCATGAACGCACTTTTAGGTTCGTACCTGCCCATCGTCCTGTTCATCGGCGTGGCGCTGGTCGTCGGCCTGGCGCTGCTCGCCGCACCGTTCCTGGTGGCCTACCGCAACCCCGATCCGGAAAAGCTTTCGGCCTATGAGTGCGGCTTCAACTCGTTCGACGACGCCCGCATGAAGTTCGATATCCGCTTCTACCTGGTGTCGATCCTGTTCATCATCTTCGACCTGGAGGTGGCCTTCCTGTTTCCTTGGGCGGTGTCGTTCAGTCAGATCGGCATGCTCGGTTTCTGGTCGATGATGGTGTTTTTGGCGGTGCTGACCATCGGCTTTGCCTATGAATGGAAGAAAGGAGCGCTGGAATGGGATTGAGCGACAATTCCGGCACGCTCGTCGCGCCGAAGCCCAAGGGCCTCATCGACCCCAACACCGGCAGGCCGGTGGGGTCCGACGATCCATTCTTCCTGGAGATCAACAACGAGCTGGCCGACAAGGGTTTTCTCGTCACCTCGACCGAGGCGCTGATCACCTGGGCGCGCAGCGGCTCGCTGATGTTCATGACCTTCGGTCTCGCCTGCTGCGCCGTCGAGATGATCCACACCTCGATGCCGCGCTATGACTCGGAAAGGTTCGGTGTCGCGCCTCGCGCGTCTCCGCGCCAGTCCGACATCATGATCGTCGCCGGCACGCTGACCAACAAGATGGCGCCGGCGCTGCGCAAGGTCTATGACCAGATGCCGGAGCCGCGCTACGTCATCTCGATGGGCTCCTGCGCCAATGGCGGCGGCTATTATCATTATTCCTATTCGGTGGTGCGCGGCTGCGACCGCATCGTGCCGGTCGACATCTACGTGCCCGGCTGTCCGCCGAGCGCCGAAGCGCTGCTCTACGGCATCCTTCTGCTGCAGAAGAAGATCCGCCGCACCGGCACGATCGAACGGTAAATCGCCATGGATGAAGATCGGATCATTTATGGCAACCCTGAGCCTTGGCTGAATTTGATGTTCAAAACGTCCGAGCAGCGATTTGTAAAGACGGACTCCGGTTCGACGTTCTATTCGTCGGCGCTTTCAACAGACACGAAATTTGGTGCTGGTGGTGTCGGTGTCGACATCCGATTGAATGACTGGGAAGCTGAGCCGACAAGCGACCCACGAATAGTCTTTTACCACGGCGACGTGAGACTGCGATCGCTTGGGGATCGAACCAAGAATCTGATTGCTGAAATGTCGGCCAAGTTTCCCTCCGCAGCGTCTGGCCAGGGAGCGCCTGCCGAAAAGCTGTTTGTGGAATGCGTTGCTCTAAATGGCGACCCCGCCAATCTGGAAACCCGGCAGTTTGTTGGAAAGCTGTCTTTTGGCGAGCCGGGTGACGACAATGAATGTCAGGTTTTTTTGACCATTGATGCCGCCAGGGAGAGCGGTTGGTTTGGCGAGAAAGATCCGGATGACTCGCACAAGGTTCTAGGCTGGTTGGCGAGGCTGTCATGACCCAGGCGTTGAACGATCTCTCGACCTATCTCGGCGAGAAGCTGACAGGCCGGATCGGCGAGGCGGTGTTCGCCTATGGCGAACTCACCATCTCGGTCGAGCCGCGCGACCTGATCGAGGTGGTGACCTTCCTGCGCGACGACCCGAAATGCCAGTTCATCTCGATCATCGACGTTTGCGGCGCCGATTATCCGTCGCGGGCAAAGCGCTTCGACGTCGTCTATCATCTGCTGTCGCCGAGGCAGAATATCCGCATCCGCATCAAGGTCCAGGCCGACGAAGAGACACTGGTGCCGTCGATCACCGGGATATATCCCGGCGCGGACTGGTTCGAGCGCGAGACCTACGACCTCTACGGCGTGCTGTTTTCGGGCCATCCCGATCTGCGGCGGATCTTGACCGATTACGGCTTCGAGGGTCATCCGCTGCGCAAGGACTTTCCGCTGACCGGCTTCGTCGAGGTGCGCTACGACGACGAAGCCAAGCGTGTTATCTACGAGCCGGTCGAGCTCAAGCAGGAATTCCGCAATTTCGATTTTCTGTCTCCGTGGGAAGGTACGGACTACGTGCTGCCGGGGGACGAGAAGGCAAAACAGTGAATGGCTGAAACCTCCGTCCGCAATTTCAACATTAATTTTGGCCCGCAACACCCTGCGGCGCATGGCGTTTTGCGCCTTGTGCTGGAGCTTGACGGCGAGGTCGTCGATCGTGTCGATCCGCATATCGGGCTTTTGCATCGCGGCACGGAAAAGCTGATCGAGCACAAGACCTATCTGCAGGCCGTGCCCTATCTCGACCGGCTCGACTATTGCGCGCCGATGAACCAGGAGCATGCCTTCGCGCTTGCGGCCGAGCGGCTGCTCGGTATCGAGGTGCCGAAGCGCGGACAGCTTATTCGGGTTCTCTACTCTGAGATCGGACGCATCATGTCGCACATTCTCAATGTGACGACGCAGGCGATGGATGTCGGCGCGCTGACGCCGCCGCTGTGGGGTTTCGTCGAACGTGAAAAGCTGATGGTGTTTTACGAGCGCGCCTCGGGCTCGCGCATGCACGCTGCCTATTTCCGGCCGGGCGGTGTCCATCAGGACCTGCCGCAGAAGCTGATCGAGGACATCGGCAATTGGATCGACCCGTTCCTGAAGTCGGTCGACGATCTCGACGCGCTTTTGACCGGCAACCGTATCTTCAAGCAGCGCAATGTCGACATTGCCACCGTCTCCCTGGCGGACGCCTGGGCCTGGGGCTTTTCCGGCGTCATGGTGCGCGGCTCGGGTGCGCCGTGGGACCTGCGCAAATCGCAGCCTTACGAATGCTATGCCGAGCTGGACTTCGACATTCCGATCGGCAAGAACGGTGACTGCTTCGACCGTTATCTGGTGCGCATGGAAGAGATGCGGCAGTCGGCGAAAATCATGCGCCAGTGCGTCGACCTGCTGCTCGGCAAGGAGGGCAGCGGACCGGTGTCGAACCTCGACGGCAAGGTGGTGCCGCCGAAGCGCGCGGCGATGAAGCGCTCGATGGAAGCACTGATCCATCACTTCAAGCTCTACACCGAAGGCTACCGCGTGCCGGCCGGCGAGGTCTATGCGGCAGTCGAGGCGCCGAAGGGCGAGTTCGGCGTCTATCTCGTCTCCGACGGCACCAACAAGCCCTATCGCTGCAAGTTGCGCGCGCCCGGCTTCGCGCATCTGCAAGCCATGGACTTTTTGTGCCGCGGCCACATGCTGGCCGACGTCACCGCCGTTCTCGGCTCCCTCGACATCGTGTTTGGTGAGGTCGATCGCTAAATGTCAGTCCGCCGTCTCGCAGAAGCCAGCCTCCAGCCAGCCTCCTTCGCCTTCAACCGGGCGAATGCGGCAGCGGCGAAGCAGTGGATCAAGAAATATCCGAAGGGGCGCGAGCAATCCGCGATCATCCCCTTGCTGATGCTGGCGCAGGAGCAGGAAGGCTGGGTCACCAAGGCGGCGATCGAGACGATCTCCGACATGCTCGGCATGCCCTATATCCGTGGGCTGGAAGTCGCGACCTTCTATACGCAGTACCAGCTCAATCCGGTCGGCACCCGCGCCCATATCCAGGTCTGCGGCACCACGCCCTGCATGCTGCGCGGCTCGGAAGCGCTGATGGATGTGTGCCGCTCGAAGATCCATCACGACCAGTTTCACACCAATGACAAGGGCACGCTGTCGTGGGAGGAGGTCGAGTGCCTCGGCGCCTGCGTCAACGCACCGATGGTGATGATATTCAAGGACACCTACGAGGATTTGACGCCGGAGCGGCTTGCCGAGATCATCGACCTCTATGACGCCGGCAAGGGTGCTTCGGTGATGCCAGGGCCGCAAAACGGCCGCGTCACCTCAGAGCCGGCCAGCGGCCTGACGACTCTCAAGAGCGAAAAGGCGATCCTCAAGGCGACCCGCGACAGGGAAACCAGGGCCGCGACCAAGGCCGCCAAGGAAGTGGCGCCGGCGGCTGCCGCGGCAGCACCAGTTCAGCCAGCCGCTTCTGCCGCGCCGGCGCCGGTTGCGCCCTCGAATACCAGCAAGCCGAAGACCGACGCGGTCGAGACCAGCCCGGCGCTGAAATCGCCGTCGGCGACAAAAGTCGCGCCCGCGGCCGAGAAGGCGGCGAGCGTTGCCGCGCCGCTGCATTCGGCTGCCAATGCCAACAAGGCCGAGCCACAGGTCGAGGACGTCTCGAAACAGCGCAAGAGCCCCAAGAACAAGGCCGAGCCGGCGTCTGCTTTCAAGGCGCCGGAGGCCAAGGTCAAACCGGCGAAGGCTGCCGCCAAGCCGACCAAGCCGTCGCCCGGAAACAGGAGCCGGCCGACCGGCAAGAAGCCGGTCTGAGGAACGAGCAATGCTTCAGGACAGAGACCGCATCTTCAACAACATCTACGGCCGCTTCGACAAGTCGCTGGCCGGCGCCATGGCGCGCGGCGCCTGGGACAACACGCCCGGCATCGTTGCCAAGGGGCGCGAGTGGATCGTCAACGAGATGAAGGCGAGTGGCCTGCGCGGCCGCGGCGGTGCCGGTTTCCCGACCGGGCTGAAATGGTCGTTCATGCCCAAGCAAAGCGACGGCCGGCCGAGTTATCTCGTCGTCAATGCCGACGAATCCGAGCCCGGCACCTGCAAGGACCGCGACATACTGCGCCACGACCCGCACACGCTGGTCGAAGGCTGCCTGCTTGCCGGCTTCGCCATGGGCGCGGTCGCCGCCTACATCTATGTGCGCGGCGAGTTCATCCGCGAGCGCGAGGCACTGCAACGCGCCATCGACGAGGCCTATGCGGCCAAGCTGATCGGCAAGAACAACACGTCCGGCTATGATTTCGACATCTACATGCACCACGGCGCCGGCGCCTATATCTGCGGCGAGGAAACGGCGCTGCTCGAAAGCCTCGAGGGCAAGAAGGGCCAGCCGCGGCTGAAGCCGCCATTTCCGGCCAATGTCGGCCTCTATGGCTGCCCGACGACGGTCAACAATGTCGAGTCTATCGCTGTCGCGCCGACCATCCTGCGCCGCGGTGCCGCCTGGTTCTCGTCGTTCGGCCGCCCCAACAATGTCGGCACCAAGCTGTTCTGCATCTCCGGCCACGTCAACAATCCGTGCACCGTCGAAGAGGCGATGTCGATCCCGTTCCGCGAACTGATCGAGACGCATTGCGGCGGCATTCGCGGCGGCTGGGACAATCTGCTGGCGGTCATTCCCGGCGGCGCCTCGGTGCCGCTGGTGCCGGCCGAGCAGATCATCGACGCGCCGATGGATTTCGATGCGCTGCGCGACCTGAAATCGGGCCTCGGCACGGCAGCTGTCATCGTCATGGACAAATCCACCGATATCGTGAAAGCGATCGCGCGGCTGTCCTATTTCTACAAGCACGAGAGCTGCGGCCAGTGCACGCCCTGCCGTGAGGGCACCGGCTGGATGTGGCGGGTAATGGAACGGCTGGTGCGCGGCGAGGCGCAGAAGCGCGAGATCGACATGCTGCTCGATGTGACCAAGCAGGTCGAGGGCCACACGATCTGTGCGCTGGGCGATGCCGCGGCATGGCCGATCCAGGGCCTGATGCGGCATTTCCGCGGCGAGGTGGAGCGCCGCATCGACGAGTTTTCGCGCAACGCACACCGCGCCGAACCGGTGCTGGCGGCGGCGGAATAGAAGAATTCGAAATGCGGACGAATGTCCGAAACGAGGAAACGAGCGCGGGGCAGACGGAAACGACCAGGAGACCACCTATGTCGCTGTTTTCGAGACCCGACGATTTTACGTCCGATATGGACCCGTTGTTGAAGATGAACCAGGATCTGACCAGGATGATGCCGAAGGAGATGGCCAATGCCGTCAATCTCCTGGCGCATCCTGTCGCGGGTGCGGCGGCGATGACGGCACTCGGTATCGGCCTTGCCAACCACGCCTTTGGTATCTGGATGGGCGTGCTTTCAGGCGCGGCCGAGACCTCGCAGCGGCTTTGGCAGCCGGTCGCCGAGGATTTCGAGGCGCGGACGGAACGCGCTTCTGCGACCGGCAAAAGCTCATCGATAAAGGCGCGCGCAGCGACCAAAACCCTGATTGCCGAGGCCCAGTCCTTCGCCAATGACGTGACCGACATTGCGACGAGCGGTGCGGCGCGGAGCCTGGCGAATGCCAGCACCGTTGCAGCGGACGCGTCGGCCGGGCTGATGCCGGAGGATTTCAAGCAGCCCAAGCCGATGGACCGGCCAGCCGAGCCCGCCGACCTCAAGGTGATATCGGGCATCGGGCCGAAACTGGAAAAGGTGCTGAACGGCCTTGGCATCTGGACATACGCCCAGATCGCCGCGTGGACGCCGCAAGAGATCGCCTGGGTCGAAGATTACCTGTCGTTGAAGGGCCGCATCGGCCGCGACGGCTGGATCGGTCAGGCGGCCGCATTGGCCGGGGCCAAAAAGTGAATTCAATATCGTGCGCGGTGTCGGCTGCGCCCGGAAGGAAAGATTGCGGAACGTCCGCAGGGGTTTGAGGCGAAATGGCAAAGCTCAAGGTCGACGGGAAAGAGATCACTGTACCCGACCACTACACGCTGCTGCAGGCGGCCGAGGACGCCGGCGCGGAAGTGCCGCGCTTCTGCTTCCATGAGCGGTTGTCGATCGCCGGCAATTGCCGCATGTGCCTGATCGAGGTGAAAGGCGGCCCGCCCAAGCCACAGGCGTCCTGCGCCATGGGCGTGCGCGACCTGCGCCCCGGCCCGAACGGCGAGCCGCCGGAAATCTTCACCAACACGCCGATGGTCAAGAAGGCGCGCGAAGGCGTGATGGAATTCCTTCTGATCAACCATCCGCTGGATTGCCCGATCTGCGACCAGGGCGGCGAGTGCGACCTGCAGGACCAGGCAATGGCGTTCGGTGTCGATTCCTCGCGCTACCACGAGAACAAGCGGGCGGTCGAAGACAAGTATATCGGGCCGCTGGTCAAGACGATCATGAACCGCTGCATCCATTGCACGCGCTGCGTCCGCTTTACCACCGAGATTGCGGGCATATCCGAGCTCGGCCTGATCGGCCGCGGCGAGGATGCCGAGATCACCACCTATCTCGAAAGCGCGATGACGTCGGAACTGCAGGGCAATGTCATCGACCTTTGCCCGGTCGGTGCGCTGACCTCCAAACCCTACGCCTTCCAGGCACGGCCGTGGGAACTGACCAAGACAGAATCCATCGACGTGATGGACGCCGTCGGCTCCGCGATCCGCGTCGATAGCCGGGGCCGCGAAGTGATGCGCATACTGCCGCGTACCAACGAGGCGGTGAACGAGGAATGGATTTCCGACAAGACCCGCTTCATCTGGGACGGCTTGCGCACGCAGCGCCTCGACCGCCCCTATGTGCGCAAGGACGGCAGACTGGCCCCGGCAAGCTGGGCCGAGGCTTTTTCCGCGATCAAGGAAGCGGTGTCGAATGCGGCACCCGAAAAGATCGGTGCCATTGCCGGCGATCTTGCCGCCGTCGAGGAGATCTACGCGCTTAAGCTTCTGATGGCTTCGCTCGGCTCGAAGAACACCGACTGCCGCCAGGACGGTGCCGCAATCGATCCGTCGCTCGGCCGGGCGAGCTATGTCTTCAACCCGACCATCGAAGGCATCGAACAGGCCGATGCGGTGCTGATCATCGGCGCCAATCCGCGCTTCGAGGCGTCCTTGCTCAACGCCCGCATCCGCAAGCGCTGGCGGGCCGGCAATCTGCCGGTCGGCGTCATCGGCGATGTCGGCGATACGCGCTATGACTACGAGCAACTCGGCGCCGGGCCGGAATCGCTGAAGGATCTGGCCGACGGCAACGGCAAGTTCTTCCAGCTGCTGAAGAAGGCGACGCATCCGCTGATCATCGTCGGACAGGGTGCGCTGGCGCGTCCGGACGGCGCGGCCGTGCTTGGCCAGGCGGCGAAGCTCGCCGTCGCCGTCAATGCCGCAAGGGCCGACTGGAACGGCTTTGCCGTGCTGCACACCGCCGCGGCACGCGTCGGCGGCCTCGATGTCGGCTTCGTGCCGGGCGAGGGCGGCAGGAACGTCGCCGGCATGCTGGGCGAGACCGATGTGCTGTTCCTGCTCGGCGCCGACGAAATCGATATGGCGAAGACCGGCGGCGCTTTCGTCGTCTATATCGGCACGCATGGCGACAAGGGCGCGCATCGCGCCAACGTCATCCTGCCGGGCGCCGCCTATACCGAGAAGTCGGGCACCTTCGTCAACACCGAAGGTCGCGTGCAGCAGACCAACCGGGCCGGCTTTGCGCCCGGCGAAGCGCGCGAGGACTGGGCGATCCTTCGGGCACTGTCGGATGTGCTGGGCAAGAAGCTGCCGTTCGATTCGTTGCCGCAGCTGCGCGCTAAGCTCTATGCGGAATACCCGCATCTCGCCCGGATCGACCATGTCGTGGCCGGCGATCCGGCCGACATCGCCAGGGTGGCCAAGCTCGGCGGACGGCTGAACAAGGGCACCTTCACCTCGCCGGTCAAGGATTTCTACCTGACCAACCCGATCGCGCGGGCTTCCGCGGTGATGGCCGAGTGCTCGGCTTTGGCGAAGAACGGCTTCAGGCAGGCGGCGGAGTAGACATGGACACCTTCTTTTCCTTCTACGTGCTGCCGGCGCTGCTGATCCTTTTGAAGTCCGTCGTGTTGATTGTCGTTCTGTTGATCTTCGTCGCCTACGTGCTTTACGCCGACCGCAAGATCTGGGCGGCGGTGCAATTGCGCCGCGGACCGAACGTCGTCGGCCCGTGGGGCACGCTGCAGGCATTCGCCGATCTGCTAAAGTTCGTCTTCAAGGAGCCGGTCATTCCGTCGGGCGCCAACAAGGGCGTTTTCCTGCTGGCGCCCTTGGTGTCGGCGGTGCTTGCGATCTCGGCATGGGCGGTTATCCCGGTCAATGAAGGCTGGGCTATCGCCAACGTCAATGTCGGCATCCTCTATGTCTTCGCCATCTCCTCGCTCGAGGTCTATGGCGTGATCATGGGCGGCTGGGCGTCCAATTCGAAATACCCGTTCCTCGGCGCGCTGCGCTCGGCGGCGCAGATGGTGTCCTACGAGGTCTCGATCGGCTTCGTCATCGTCACCGTGCTGCTTTGCGTCGGCTCGCTCAACCTGTCCGACATCGTCTTGTCGCAGCAGGACGGGCTGGGCACGCGGCTCGGCCTGCCCAACACCTTCCTCGACTGGCATTGGCTGTCGCTGTTCCCGATGTTCATCGTCTTCTTCATCTCGGCGCTGGCCGAGACCAACCGTCCGCCGTTCGATCTCGTGGAAGCCGAATCGGAACTCGTCGCCGGCCACATGGTCGAATATTCCTCGACGCCGTTCCTGTTGTTTTTCCTCGGCGAATATGTCGCCGTCGTCCTGATGTGCGCGCTGGCCACCATCCTGTTCCTTGGCGGCTGGCTGCCGCCCTTCAACTTCGCGCCGTTCACCTGGGTGCCGGGGCTGATCTGGTTCGTGCTCAAGGTCTGCCTGGTGTTCTTCATGTTCTCGATGGTGAAGGCGTTCGTGCCGCGCTACCGCTACGATCAGCTGATGCGGCTCGGCTGGAAGGTCTTCCTGCCGATCTCGCTGTTCATGGTGGTCGCCACCGCCGCTTTCCTCAAGATCACGGGGTTTGCCTGATGTCCGCTCTTTCCCAGGCCGCCAAGTCGCTGCTTTTGCAGGATTTCGTCAGCGCTTTCTTCCTGTCGATGCGCCAGTTCTTCGCGCCGAAGGAGACGATCAACTATCCGCATGAGAAGGGGCCGGTCAGCCCGCGCTTCCGCGGCGAACATGCGCTGCGCCGTTATCCGAACGGCGAGGAACGCTGCATCGCCTGCAAATTGTGCGAGGCGATCTGCCCGGCGCAGGCCATCACCATCGAAGCCGGCCCGCGCCGCAATGACGGCACGCGGCGCACCGTGCGCTACGACATCGACATGGTGAAATGCATTTACTGCGGCTTCTGCCAGGAAGCCTGCCCGGTCGACGCCATCGTCGAGGGCCCGAATTTCGAATTCGCGACGGAGACGCGCGAGGAGCTTTATTACGACAAGGATCGGCTTCTGGCCAATGGCGACCGCTGGGAGCGTGAGCTGGCGCGCAACATCTCGCTGGATGCGCCTTACCGCTGATATTTGACGCATGGACGGGGCGAGGGCCCTCGTTTAAGGAACACGCAACTTGCCAGCCGGAGGCGGTGGCAAAAAACAGGACGAGCGTCCTGTTCTGACAGGAAACCCGGGGGAACCCATGCTGAGTGGACTAGAGGCGGCCTTTTTCTACCTCTTCGCCTTTGTCGCGGTGGCATCGGCGTTCATGGTCATATCGGCGCGCAATCCCGTGCACTCGGTGCTGTTCCTGATCCTGACCTTCTTCAACGCCGCCGGCCTGTTCATGCTGACCGGCGCCGAGTTCCTGGCGATGATCCTGCTCGTCGTCTATGTCGGCGCGGTGCTGGTGCTGTTTCTGTTCGTCGTCATGATGCTCGACGTCGACTTCGCCGAAATGAAGGAAGGCGCCCTGCAATATGCGCCGATCGGCGCGCTGGTCGGGCTGATCCTGGCGGCGGAGCTGATCGTCGTGCTCGGCGGCTATACATTCGCGCCGAAGCTGGCGGCGACGGTCGCGAAACCCATTCCGGACCTGGCCGCGCGCTCGAACACGGCAGCGCTCGGCGACATCCTCTATACGGATTACCTCTATTACTTCCAGGTGGCGGGGCTGGTGCTGCTGGTCGCCATGATCGGCGCCATCGTGCTGACGCTGCGCCACAAGCCGGGCGTCAAGCGGCAGTCGATAGCCGCCCAGGTTGGCCGCACGGCGGCAACCGGAGTGGAAATCCGCAAGGTCAAGACGGGCGAAGGAGTCTGAGATGGTCGTCGGCATCGCGCACTACCTGACCGTATCGGCGATCCTGTTCACGCTCGGCGTGTTCGGCATCTTCCTGAACCGCAGGAACGTCATCGTCATCCTGATGTCGATCGAGCTGATCCTGCTTGCGGTCAACATCAATTTCGTCGCCTTCTCGGCGGCGCTGGGCGATCTCGTCGGCCAGGTGTTCGCACTATTCGTGCTGACGGTCGCGGCGGCCGAAGCGGCGATCGGCCTTGCCATTCTCGTCGTCTTCTTCCGCAACCGCGGCTCGATCGCGGTCGAAGACGTGAACATGATGAAGGGTTGACGGAACCACCATGTATCAGGCCATCGTCTTCCTTCCGCTGCTCGGCTTTCTGATCGTCGGCCTGTTCGGCGCCTCGCTCGGCGCCAAGGCTTCCGAATACATCACATCCGGCTTCCTGGTGATCGCGGCTGTGCTGTCGTGGGTCGCCTTGTTCTCCGTCGGCTTCGGCGGCGGCGAGGTGTTCACCGTGCCGGTAATGCGCTGGATCCAGTCGGGAGGCCTCGAAGCGTCGTGGGCGCTACGGATCGATACACTGACGGTGGTGATGCTGGTCGTCGTCAATACGGTGTCGGCGCTGGTCCATATCTATTCGATCGGCTACATGCATCACGACCCGAACCGGCCGCGCTTCTTCGCTTACCTGTCGCTGTTTACCTTCGCCATGCTGATGCTGGTGACGGCCGACAACCTCGTGCAGATGTTCTTCGGCTGGGAAGGCGTCGGCCTTGCCTCGTATCTGCTGATCGGCTTCTGGTACAAGAAGCCGTCGGCCAATGCGGCTGCGATCAAGGCGTTCATCGTCAATCGCGTCGGCGACTTCGGCTTTGCGCTCGGCATATTCGGCGTGTTCGTGCTGTTCGGCTCGGTCAATCTCGGAACCATCTTCGCCAATGCGGCGACGTTCATTCCGGCGGAAGGTGCGCCGCAAGGTGCGGCCGTGCTGGCCTTCCTCGGCTATGCACTCGATAAGCAGGCTGCGATGACGGTCGTCTGCCTGCTCCTGTTCATGGGCGCCATGGGCAAGTCGGCGCAGGTGCCGCTGCACACCTGGCTGCCGGATGCCATGGAAGGCCCGACGCCGGTCTCGGCACTGATCCATGCCGCCACCATGGTCACGGCAGGGGTGTTCATGCTGGCGCGGCTGTCGCCGCTGTTCGAGCTGTCGCATTCGGCACTGACGGTGGTCACTTTCATCGGCGCCTTCACCGCCTTCTTCGCAGCGACAGTCGGTCTCGTCCAGAACGACATCAAGCGCGTCATCGCCTATTCGACTTGTTCGCAGCTCGGCTACATGTTCGTGGCACTCGGCGTCGGCGCCTATGGGGCGGCGATTTTCCATCTGTTCACCCACGCCTTCTTCAAGGCGCTGCTGTTCCTCGGCTCGGGCTCGGTCATCCACGCCGTCTCCGACGAGCAGGACATGCGCAAGATGGGCGGCCTGAGGACGCTCATCCCGACGACCTACTGGATGATGGTGATCGGCACGCTGGCGCTGACCGGTGTCGGCATCCCGGTCACGATCATCGGCACGGCTGGCTTCTTTTCCAAGGACGCCATCATCGAAGCGGCCTTCGCCGGCCACAACGCGGTCGCCGCGTTTGCCTTTATATTGCTGGTCATTGCCGCCTGCTTCACCTCCTTCTACTCTTGGCGGCTGATCTTCATGACCTTCCACGGCGAGCCGCGGGCCAGCCACGAGGTCATGCACCATGTCCATGAATCGCCGCCGGTCATGCTGGTGCCGCTGTTCATCCTGGCGGCGGGCGCGCTGTTCGCCGGCGTGATCTTCCACGGTGCCTTCATCGGCGAGGGCTATGCCGAATTCTGGAAGGCGTCGCTGTTCACGCTGCCGGACAACCACATCCTGCACGAAATCCACGAAGTGCCGTTGTGGGTCGAGTTGTCGCCGTTCATCGCCATGCTGATCGGCTTTGCGATTGCCTGGCAGTTCTATATTCGCGCGCCGGAAATGCCTCGGAGCGTCGCCGCCAACCATCGCCTCCTCTACGCCTTCCTGCTCAACAAATGGTATTTCGACGAGCTCTACGACTTCCTGTTCGTGCGGCCGGCAAAGCGCCTCGGCAGCTTCCTGTGGAAGACCGGCGACGGCACTGTCATCGACGGGCTCGGGCCGGACGGCATTTCGGCGCGTGTCGTCGACGTCACCAACCGGGTCGTCAAGCTGCAGACCGGCTATCTCTACCACTATGCCTTCGCCATGCTGATCGGCGTTGCCGCACTCGTCACCTGGATGATGCTCTGATGACCGCCTGGCCGATCCTATCGCTGGTCACCTTCCTGCCGCTGGTTGGTGTGCTGCTCATCCTTTTCGTGCGCGACGACAGCGAGAACGCGCGCCGCAACATCCGCGCCATCGCACTGTTCACGACTGCGTTCACGTTTGTGATTTCGCTGTTTATCTGGACCGGCTTCGACAATTCGCAGCCCGGCTTCCAGTTCGTCGAGAAGTTTGCCTGGCTGGATTCCGGCATCTCCTATCATATGGGCGTAGACGGCATCTCCATGCTGTTCGTCATCCTGACCACCTTCCTGATGCCGCTCTGCATCCTGGCTTCATGGGAAGCGATCGAGAAGCGCGTCAAAGCCTACATGATCGCCTTCCTGTTGCTGGAGACGCTGATGATTGGCGTGTTCTGCGCGCTCGACATCGTCTTGTTCTACGTCTTCTTCGAGGCCGGCCTGATCCCGATGTTCATCATCATCGGCGTGTGGGGCGGCAAGCGGCGCGTCTATGCCTCGTTCAAGTTCTTCCTCTATACGCTGGCCGGCTCGGTGCTGATGCTGCTCGCCATCATGGCGATGTTCTTCCAGTCCGGCACCACCGATATCCCGACGCTTCTGACGCACAATTTCCCGGCCAATATGCAGACCTGGCTATGGCTCGCCTTCTTCGCGTCCTTCGCGGTGAAGATGCCGATGTGGCCGGTGCACACCTGGTTGCCGGACGCCCATGTCGAGGCGCCGACGGCCGGCTCGGTGATCCTGGCCGCCATCCTGCTCAAGATGGGCGGGTACGGCTTCCTGCGTTTTTCGCTGCCGATGTTTCCGATCGCCTCCGAAATGTTCGCGCCGCTGATCTTCACGCTCTCCGTCGTCGCCATCATCTACACCTCGCTAGTGGCCCTGATGCAGGAGGACATGAAGAAGCTGATCGCCTATTCGTCGGTCGCTCACATGGGCTTCGTTACCATGGGCATCTTCGCGATGAACCAGGAAGGGGTCCAGGGTTCGATCTTCCAGATGCTTTCGCACGGCCTGGTCTCGGGCGCGCTGTTCCTCTGCGTCGGCGTCGTCTACGACCGCATGCACACGCGTGACATCGACGCCTATGGCGGGTTGGTCAACAACATGCCGAAATATGCAACCGTGTTCATGATCTTCACCATGGCCAATGTCGGCCTGCCCGGCACCAGCGGTTTCGTCGGCGAGTTCCTGACCATGCTCGGCGTGTTCCGGGTCAACACCTGGGTGGCGTTCTTCGCCGCGACCGGCGTCATCCTGTCGGCGGCCTATGCCCTCTGGCTCTACCGCAAGGTGATCTTCGGCGCGCTGACCAAGGAAAGCCTGAAAGGCCTGCTCGACCTGTCGACGCGCGAGAAGGTGATCATCTATCCGCTGGTCGCGCTGGTCATCTTCTTCGGCGTCTATCCGGCGCCGATCTTCGACGCGACGGCCGAATCGGTCAAGGCGCTCGTCACCAATGTCACCGCATCCATCGGCGCCGCGCAGACCGCGGCGGCGAACTGACTGGGGGTTTTGCGAACCATGACGCCGGACCTTCTCTCCAGCCTGTCGCTCTCGACGCCAGAGCTGATCCTCACCATCGGCGCCTTGGCGCTGTTGATGCTCGGCGCCTATTCGCGCGCCAACACCACCGTCACGGTGAGCGGCCTTGCGGTCGCCGTGCTGGTGATCGCCGGCGCCTGGCTGATCTTTTCGCCGGGGCAGGGCAACGCCTATGGCGAAGCCTTCATCCAGGATCCATTCGCCCGCTTCATGAAGGTGCTGGCGCTGATCGGCTCGGCGGTGACGCTGGTCATGTCGGTCCGCTTTGCCCAGGCGGAGCGTTTCGACAAGTTCGAATATCCGGTGCTGATCCTGCTCTGCACGCTCGGCATGATGCTGATGATCTCGGCCAATGGCATGATCGGGCTCTATCTCGGCC
Organism: Mesorhizobium sp. WSM4830; assembly: GCF_055811495.1. Taxonomy (NCBI): domain Bacteria; kingdom Pseudomonadati; phylum Pseudomonadota; class Alphaproteobacteria; order Hyphomicrobiales; family Phyllobacteriaceae; genus Mesorhizobium; species Mesorhizobium sp. WSM4830. Next base: position 179,514 of record NZ_JBVVQI010000010.1, read on the forward strand.
TCGAGCTGCAATCGCTGGCGATCTACGTGCTGGCGGCGATCAACCGCGACAATCTGCGCTCGACCGAGGCCGGGCTGAAGTATTTCGTCCTCGGCGCGCTGTCGTCGGGCATGCTGCTTTATGGCATCTCGCTGGTCTACGGCTACACCGGCAATACCGGCTTCCAGGAGATCGCCGCGGCGCTGAGCGGCGGCGAGCGCCAGCTTGGCCTCGTCTTCGGCCTGGTTTTCGTGCTGGCCGGCCTTGCCTTCAAGATCTCGGCGGTGCCGTTCCATATGTGGACGCCCGACGTCTATGAAGGCGCGCCGACGCCGGTGACGGCTTTTCTGGCGGCGGCACCCAAAATGGCGGCGATGGCGCTGATGGTGCGCGTCACCATGGGCGCCTTCAAGCCGATCGCCGCCGACTGGCAGCAAATCATCGTCTTCATCTCGATCGCTTCGATGGCGCTCGGTGCCTTTGCGGCCATCGGCCAGACCAACATCAAACGGCTGATGGCCTATTCCTCCATCGGTCATATGGGTTATGCGCTGGTCGGCCTTGCAGCCAACAGCCAGGACGGCGTGCGCGGCGTCGCCATCTACATGCTGATCTACCTGGTGATGACGCTTGGCACCTTCGCCTTCATCCTCGCCATGCGGCGCAAGGAGGGCAATGTCGAGCAGATCAGCGATCTCGCCGGCCTGTCGGCGACCAATCCGATCATGGCGACGATCCTCACCATCCTGATGTTCTCGCTGGCCGGCATCCCGCCGCTCGCCGGCTTCTGGGGGAAATGGTACGTGTTCCTCGCCGCCATCAACGCCAACCTCTACGCGCTGGCGATCATCGGCGTGCTGGCCTCTGTGGTGGGCGCCTACTATTACCTGCGCATCATCAAGATCATGTGGTTCGACGAACCGGTCGGCGGCTTCGTGCCGATGGCGACCGAACTGCGCGTCGTGCTCGGCGTCTGCGGCGCCTTCGTGCTGTTCTACGTGCTGATCGGTGGCCCGATCGGAACCTACGCGGCAGCCGCGGCCAAGACCTTCTTCTAACGGAATGACGTTCAGGCTGGCTCCAACCGCGGCTTCGGAAGGGTTCCGGCTCGAGGCGCACGATTCGGTCGGCTCCACCAATGCGCTGGCGCTGGAGCACGCGCGGGCTGGCGATCCGGGCAAACTCTGGGTCGTCTCAAAAAAGCAGGAAGCCGGACGTGGCCGCCGCGGCCGCGCCTGGGCGACGCCTGAGGGCAATCTGGCCGCGACGCTGCTGGTGATCACCAGCACCGAGCTTCGGCTTGCCGCGACGCTCGGCTTCGTTGCCGGACTGGCGCTGGCCGACGCGCTCGACGCCGTCGTGCCGAAGGGCAGGATCGCGATCGGCATCGATGGTGCGAGCCAGGGCAAGAACCGTTTCGAACTGAAATGGCCGAACGATGTGCTTGCCTCGGGCGCCAAGCTCGCCGGCATCCTGCTGGAATCGGCGATGCTGGATGGCGACCGTTCGGCGGTGGCTGTCGGCATCGGCGTCAATGTGGTGGCATACCCTGAGGATTTGCCCTATCCAGCGACGTCGCTCAACGCGCTGGGGTCTGCTTGCGATGCCGAGACGCTGTTTCTGGCGCTGTCGGATGCGTGGAGCGAGAATGCGCGGCTGTGGAACGAAGGGCGCGGGCTTGCCGCCGTCAGGCGGCGCTGGCTGGCGCGTGCGGCGGGGCTTGGCGGGCAGGTTGCTGTCAGAATTGACGGTAATGTGGTGCGCGGCACCTTCGAAACCATTGACGACGACTGCCGTTTCGTGATCCGCGACGATCAAGGTTCGGTTCTGACGATCGCTGCCGGCGACGTGCATTTCGGCGCGGTTGCCTCGGCTGGCGGTTGACCGGCCAATACGTTTGACTGGCCAGCATTTGACCAGCTTGAGTTTGACCGGCCCACAATTTTGACCGGCAAGGAAGGAAAGACCATGGCGACAGCGGAAAACGCCGAACTTGTCTTCGTGCCGCTCGGCGGTGTCGGCGAGATCGGCATGAACTTCGCCCTCTACGGCTATGGGCCGGCCAATGCGCGCGAATGGATCGTCGTCGACGTTGGCGTCACTTTTCCCGATGCAACCCTGCCCGGCGTCGACCTGGTACTGCCCGACACCCGCTTCATCGAGGAGAATGTCGCCAATCTGCGCGGCATCGTCATCACCCATGCGCATGAGGACCATTACGGGGCGCTGCACGACATCTGGCCGAAGCTCAAGGCGCCGGTGTGGATGACGCCGTTCAGCGCCGGCCTGCTGGAAGCCAAGCGGCAGGGCGAGCAAGGGGCGCCGAAGATCCCGGTGACGATCTACCGGGCCGGCGAGAAATTCACCGTCGGCCCGTTCGAGATCGAAGCCATTCCTGTCGCGCACTCCATTCCCGAACCGATGTCGCTGGCGATCACCACGCCGGCCGGCGTCGTCATCCATACCGGCGACTGGAAGATCGATCCGGCGCCGACGGTCGGGCCGATGACCGACGAGGCGCGCTTCCGCGCCTATGGCGACAAGGGCGTGCTGGCGCTGATCTGCGATTCCACCAATGCGATGCGGGAAGGGGAATCGCCGTCCGAAGTGGCGGTGGGCGAGGGCCTCAAGAGCGTCATCCAGAACGCCAAGGGGCGGGTCGCCGTCACCAGCTTCTCCTCCAATGTCGGGCGTATCGTCTCCATCGCCAAGGCGGCGCGCGATGCCGGCCGCCAGTGCCTGGTGCTTGGCCGCTCGATGAAGCGCGTCATCGATGTGGCTGATGAACTCGGCTATATGGACGGGTTGCCGGAATTCATCGCCGAGGAGGATTACGGCTTCATCCCGCGCGAAAACCTCGTCATCATCTGCACCGGCAGCCAGGGCGAGCCGCTTGCCGCACTCGCCAAGCTGTCGCGCGACGAAATGAAATCGGTGGCGCTGACGGCCGGCGACACGGTGGTGTTTTCCTCGCGCACCATTCCCGGCAACGAGAAGGCGATCCTCGAAATCAAGAACCGCCTGATCGATCTCGGCATCAAGATCATCGAGGACGGCGACGCGCTGGTGCATGTCTCCGGCCATCCACGCCGCAGCGAATTGCGCAAGATGTATGAATGGGTGCGGCCGCAGATCGGCGTTCCCGTGCATGGCGAGGCGGCGCACCTAGTGGCGCAGGGCTCGCTGATGTCGACGTCCGGCATCGGCCAGGTGGCGCAGGTGCGCGACGGCGACATGCTCCGGCTGTATCCGGGTGCCGCGGCCATCATCGACCAGGTGCCGTTCGGCCGCATCTACAAAGACGGAAGGCTGGTCGGCAGCGACCAGGCGATGGGCATTCGCGACCGCCGCAAGCTGTCCTTTGCCGGCCATGTCGCCGTCAACGTCGTGCTCGACGACAAATACGAGCTTGCCGGCGATCCCGATCTCGTCGCCATCGGCGTCGCCGAGGCCGACGGCAGCGGCGAGAGCCTGGAAGACCTGATGATCGATGCGGCAATCGGCGCCGTGGACTCCATCCCCCGCCAGCGCCGAAAAGACCTCGACCTGGTCCAGGAGGCGGTGCGGCGCGCGGTGCGCGGCGCGGCCAACGAAGCCTGGGGCAAGAAGCCGCTGGTGACGGTGTTCGTCACGAGGTAAGGGAATAGGGGAGTAGGGCAGTACGGCAGTAGGGGGAGAAAGTAATTTTTCCCTACTCCCATACTGCCCTATTGCCTTACTGCCCTGAGGAAAACCTATGCTCGGACGCCTCAACCATGTTGCGCTTGCCGTGCCGGATCTGGCTGCGGCTGCGGCGGTCTATCGCGATACGCTTGGCGCCCGCGTGACCGCGCCGCAAGCGCTGCCGGAGCATGGCGTTACGGTGGTGTTCGTCGATGTCGGCAACACCACGATCGAGTTGCTGGAGCCGCTCGGCGAAGCCTCGCCGATCGCCGCATTCCTCGAGAAGAATCCATCCGGCGGCATGCACCATGTCTGCTATGAGGTGGACGACATCGTTGCGGCGCGCGACCGTCTCAAGGCCAGCGGCGCGCGCGTGCTGGGCGACGGCAATCCGAAGACCGGCGCGCATGGCAAGCCGGTATTGTTTCTGCACCCCAAGGATTTCTTCGGCACGCTGGTCGAACTGGAGCAAGCATGAGTTGGGTTTCGTTCGTCGCCCTGTTCTTCGCCACATGGTGGGTGGTGTTGTTCGCCGTCCTGCCGTTCAGCATGCGGACGCAGGACGAGGACCGGGACGTGACGCTTGGAACGGTTCCGAGCGCTCCGCGCGGACCGCACATGCTGCGCGCGGCGCTGCGCACGACAATCGCCACGCTGGTCCTCATGGGTATCTTCTACGGCATCACGAGAGGGCTTGGCCTCGGCATCGACGACATCCCGCACATCGTGCCGGATTTCAACCAGAGCCCAGCGCATTAGCCGGCTACCTACCGTGTCCGGCTATCCCAGCCTAGCCGACGCCCTGAAATCAAGCTGAGCCAGCAAGGTCAACCCAAAGTAAAGGCCGGGGCGGGTTTGGGCTGACGCAACGTCATGTAGTTTGGTAATCTGTCGTGCTAACCAAATGATTGCACAAAAAAAATGCAAGGCGCGAGGCCTTGCAATTTAAACGCGTCCGATCTGTTTCCGGTGTCCGGCGGCAGCGAGTTACCGCGCCTAGATCGCATCCTCCCAAGACTTTGACCGCGTAGGAGAGCAGATTTTTCTCTACCCTCTCGGTTATGGGGGCACACTAGCCTAAGGCGGGTGAAAATGTCACGAAGAATTTTGCCCGGAAACAGGCAATCTCGTGCTGCAGTGCACAATAGTACGGCAGGCGTTGCTTGCGAAACGCCCAGCAAGCCGTGTGCGGCAATTGCGGCGTCTATGCAGGGCCCGGGCCGGGTTTCCATTCCGCCATGAAATGGCTATGAAGCCGGGGCAAGCAAGCCAGCGCTGCGCCGATTCCGGCGCCGCCATCCTCTCTCACGGACCAGTCCATGCGTTTGTCGCGCTATTTCCTGCCCATCCTCAAAGAAAATCCGCGCGAGGCCGAGATCGTCTCGCATCGGCTGATGCTGCGCGCCGGCATGATCCGCCAGCAGGGGCAGGGCAGCTTTTCCTGGCTGCCGCTCGGCAAGCGGGTGCTGGACAAGGTCTGCCGGATCATTCGCGAGGAGCAGAATCGCGCCGGCGCGCTCGAAATCCTGATGCCGACGATCCAATCGGCCGAGCTGTGGCGCGAAAGCGGCCGCTATGAAGATTACGGCAAGGAGATGCTGCGCATCAAGGACCGGCAAGACCGCGATATGCTCTACGGGCCGACCAACGAGGAGATGGTCACCGAGATCTTCCGCTCCTACGTCAAGTCCTACAAGGACCTGCCGCTCAACCTCTATCACATCCAGTGGAAGTTTCGCGACGAGGTGCGCCCGCGCTTCGGCGTCATGCGTTCGCGCGAGTTCCTGATGAAGGACGCCTATTCGTTCGACCTCGATTATGAAGGCGCCAAGGCCGCCTATAATCGCATGTTCGTGTCCTATCTCAGGACGTTTACGCGCATGGGGCTGCAGGCTATCCCGATGCGCGCCGACACCGGGCCGATCGGCGGCGACCTCAGCCATGAGTTCATTATCCTGGCCGACACCGGCGAGAGCCAGGTGTTTTGCCATCGCGACTATCTCTCGCTTGATGTTCCGGGGGCGAATACCGACTTTTCGAATGACGCCGAGATCGCCGAGATCGTCAAGACGTGGACAACGCCCTATGCCGCCACCGACGAAATGCATGACGAGGTGGCATGGGAGAAGGTGCCGACCGGCGACCGGGTCTCGGCGCGCGGCATCGAGGTTGGGCATATCTTCCATTTCGGTGACAAATATTCCAGGCCGATGGGCGCCAAGGTGACCGGGCCGGACGGCAAGGATCATTTCGTCTCTGGCGGTTCCTACGGCATCGGCCCGTCCCGGCTTGTCGCGGCGATCATCGAGGCCAGCCATGACGATAACGGCATCATCTGGCCGGAAGCGGTGGCACCGTTCGATGTCGGCCTGATCAACATGAAGGCTGGCGATGCCGAATGCGACCGCATCTGCGGCGAACTGAATGCCGCCTTTGCCGCCGCCGGCAAGGAGGTGCTCTACGACGACACCGACCAGCGGCCGGGCGGCAAGTTCGCTACCGCCGACCTGATCGGGCTCCCGTGGCAGGTGATCGTCGGGCCGCGCGGCGTCGCCGCCGGCGACGTCGAGATCAAGAACCGCAGGACCGGCGAGCGCGAGACGCTGCCGATCGGCGACGTGAAAAAGCGTTTCGGTGCCGCCGCATGAACAAAGCGGCAGCAGCCAAACCTTCGGCGGCAGGACCCTTTTCCGGCTTCGAGCGCATGGTGGCGTGGCGCTATCTGCGCTCGCGCCGCAAGGAGACGGTGATCTCGGTGATCGCCTCGATCTCCTTCCTTGGCATCATGCTGGGCGTTGCCACGCTGATCGTCGTCATGGCGGTCATGAACGGCTTTCGCGCCGAACTGCTGACGCGCATCCTTGGCGTCAACGGGCACCTGATCGTGCAGCCGCTCGACATGCCGCTGGAGGACTATGCGCAGCTCGCCGGCCGCATCAACGGCGTGCCCGGCGTCAAATACGCCATCCCGCTGATCGACGGACAGGTGCTGGCGCAAGGCAATGTCGGCGGCGGCACCGGCGCGCTGGTGCGCGGCATACGCGGCGAGGATCTCGGCAAGATCACAATCGTCGCCAACAACATCAAGGAGGGCTCGATCGTCGGCTTCGACACCGGCGAGGGCGTCGCCATCGGCAGCCGCATGGCCGAGAATCTCGGCCTTGTGCTTGGTGACACGATCACGCTGATCTCGCCCGAGGGCGACGTCACGCCGCTCGGCACGACGCCGCGCATGAAAGGCTATCCGGTCACCGCGATCTTCGAGGTCGGCATGTCGGAATATGACAGCTCCATCGTCTACATGCCGTTTTCGGAAGCGCAGCTTTATTTCAACATGGACGGCCGGGCGCAGACGATCGAGATCTACACCGACAATCCCGACAATATCGACGCGCTGAAGCCGAAGGTCGAAGAGGCGGCGCAGCGGCCGATCAGCCTTGTCGATTGGCGGCAACGCAACAAGACGTTCTTCGACGCGCTGCAGGTCGAGCGCAACGTCATGTTCATGATCCTGACGCTGATCGTGCTGGTGGCGGCCCTCAACATCATTTCGGGGCTGATCATGCTGGTGAAGGACAAGGGCCACGACATCGCCATCCTGCGCACCATGGGAGCGACGCGCAGCGCGATCCTGCGCATCTTCCTGATGACGGGCGCTGCGATCGGCGTTGTCGGCACCATCGCCGGCGTGCTGCTCGGCGTCGTGATCTGCCTGAACGTCGAGCGCATCCGCCAGTTCTTCTCCTGGCTGGCCAACGAGCGGCTGTTCAATCCCGAGCTTTATTTCCTCAGCCAGCTGCCGGCCCGCATGGATGCCAGCGAGACGATCTCGGTCGTTCTCATGGCGCTGGCGCTGTCGTTCCTGGCGACCCTGTTTCCGGCGTGGCGCGCGGCCAGGCTCGATCCGGTCGAAGCGCTGAGGTACGAATGATGGCCGAGGCCATTATCGAGCTGAAGAGCGTCGAGCGGCACTATGTGCAGGGGCCGCGCAAGCTGACCATCCTGAATGGCGCCGATTTTTCGCTGAAGCGTGGTGAGATGGTGGCGTTGGTGGCGCCGTCGGGCACCGGCAAGTCGACGCTGCTCCATACGGCCGGGCTGCTGGAGCGGCCGGACGCCGGCGACGTGATCCTGGCGGGGCGCGCCTGCGGCCGGCTTTCCGACGACGAGCGCACGGCGATCCGTCGCAACGATGTCGGCTTCGTCTACCAGTTCCACCACCTGCTGCCTGAATTCTCGGCGTTGGAAAACATCATGATGCCGCAGCTGATAAAAGGGCTGCCGCGCAAGGAGGCGGCCGAGCGGGCGGCGCAATTGCTCGACTATATGCAGATCGGCAAGCGGGCGCAGCATCGGCCTTCCGAGCTCTCCGGCGGCGAGCAGCAGCGGGTCGCCATTGCGCGTGCCGTCGCCAATGCGCCGCTGGTGCTTTTGGCCGACGAGCCGACCGGCAATCTCGACCCGGTGACCGCTTCCTATGTGTTCGAGGCGCTGGCAGCGCTGGTCCGGCAATCGGGCCTGGCGGCACTCATCGCCACCCACAATCACGAGCTCGCCTCGCGCATGGACCGCCGCGTGACGCTCGCCGATGGCAAGGTCGTGCCGCTTTAGGGTGCGCTGCAATTGAGGTGATGACGGCCTGCGAGCTGGCGTGCGCCGTCCCGCCGCTTTCCGCGGGCGCTGTCGGCCCAAAACGGTCGGCATCTCCCTCTCAACCCTTTCTTAACCCTGCCGAAAATGACCGAGCCCAATTCCGGCGATGCCGGGATTGGGATCGTTGACATTCGAACAAAATTAGAACAAAATATGAACATACTAACAACAGGAGAGAGTTATGACCGATCTTGTTCAAGATGTCGTCTCGCTGGTGTGCATGAGCACGTTCCTCATTTCCATGGCAATCTGGATCGGTGCGATGTGAGGACTGAGCTCAAGGATGGGGCTCGACGCTGATGAGCGAGGGCCGCCTTCGCACCTTGGCGCAGGCGTTCGACGAGTGCTTCAGCCGGCCCTGCGGGACACTTCGACAGGCGACACCGCGGCGGGCCCGAATACGTCCTCGAAAGCGGATTTCAGCGCCAGGTCGAGGTCGGCCATGGTCACGGGAAGGCCGAGATCGACAAGGCTGGTGACGCCGTGATCCTGGACGCCGCACGGCACGATGCCGCTGAAATGGCTGAGGTCCGGCTCGACATTGATGGCAATGCCGTGAAAGCTCACCCAGCGCCTCAGCCTGATGCCGATGGCGGCGATCTTGTCCTCGGCCGCCGAGCCGTCGGGCAAAGCGGGGCGGTCCGGCCGCACCACCCACACGCCGACACGGTCCTCGCGGCGTTCGCCGCGTACGTTGAAGGCGGCCAGTGTGCCGATGATCCATTGCTCGAGTGCCGCGACGAAGGCGCGGACATCCTCGCGTCGCCGCTTCAGGTCGAGCATCACATAGGCGACGCGCTGGCCCGGCCCGTGATAAGTGTATTCGCCGCCGCGCCCGGCGGCAAAGACCGGGAAACGGTCCGGCTCGATCAGGTCCTCGCTGCGAGCGCTGGTGCCGGCGGTGTAGAGCGGCGGGTGCTCGACCAGCCAGACCATCTCGACGGCGGTGCCGCTGCGGATGGCCTCGGCGCGCGCCTCCATCACGGCGAGCGCATCGGGGTAGGCGGTGAGGCCTGGCTCGATGCGCCATTCGACCGGCGCCGAGCCGGGCAAGGGCAGGAACGACGTGGCGATCTGGCTGCGTTCTGTCATGATATCTTGTCTCGCCACTCATATGGCGGCAATCGGTACAAACGTCCAGTTCCGGGTACGCTCGGCCCCTTGAAGAGTTATGCCGATGTCCGGCCGATTATTGCTGGCCGCGCACTTGTTTCACCGGAAACGATTTGCTACACGCCGCGGGCCGGTTGGTTCCGGCTCCTACCACGTGCGGTCGTGGCGGAATTGGTAGACGCGCAGCGTTGAGGTCGCTGTGGGGCAACCCGTGGAAGTTCGAGTCTTCTCGACCGCACCATAAAATTAGTGAACTGGCTCTCCTAACTCGTTGAAATATCATGCCGACAAATCCCCTCTTTCGGGGGAACTTGGAATTCTGGCCGTAATGCGATACAGTCTGCGATACAAACTGAGATACATCGCGAGATTGGCCCATGCGAAAAGAGGCCGTCGCAGAGCCCGCCAGGGACCCGGATCGCTACCTCATCCAGCGCGACGGGATTTTCTATTACCATCGGCGAGTGCCTGCCAAGCTGGCCGGCATCGACGATCGAGGCAGCTTCATTCGCAAGTCTTTGGGAACGGACGAGCGTCGCCTGGCACGTGCAATGCGCGACAGGCTTGAAGACGCGGATAAGACCCTGTGGGCCGTGCTTCTTTGCGGCGGCGAGACAAGATCAGCACTTGATCAGTATCGCGACGCCGTCCGCCGAGCTGAAGCCATGGGGGTCTCCTATCTTTCAAACGGACAAGTGGCAGGCTTTCAGAATGTTGATGCGATCTTGAAGCGTGTCGAAGCGCTGGAGCGCGTTCAAGCGGCCCCCGCCGTGGCCGACGCTCTCCTTGGCGGTGTGCCGGTGCCGCCGGTCAAAATCTCAGACGCTTTTGATCTCTATGCCGATGAGATCATGGCACATGAAATTGCAGGCAAGAGCCAGTCTCAGCGCCGAATGTGGAGGAAAGTAAAGCAGAGGGCCGTCAGCAATTTTGTCGCCCTGGTCGGCGACAAGCCCATCGGTGAAATCACGCGCGAGGATGGACTGGCTTTCTACCGATTTTGGCTCAAGCGCGTTGCGCCGTCGCCTGATGTCGGACCCGCAACACATTCCGCCTCGGCCGGCAATCGAGATCTCGGCAACATGCGGGATCTCTACAGGCGCTATTTCGCTCATCTGGGCGAGGAACAAAAAGGCACCCCATTTGATGACCTCCGCTTTTCGGAGCGTGGCAAGCGCCGTCGTAAACGCCCGTCATTCGAACCCAAATGGATATCCGATCAGATCATGAGGCCAGGCGCTTTAGCATCCCTGGATGCTCAAGCGCGCCGATGCGTTCTGGCGCTGATCGAGACAGGCGCACGGCCAAGCGAGATATGCAATCTCGACGAGACCGTGATCTTCCTTGACACACCGGTTCCCTACATTCGCATCACCCCACGGGAGGACGCCGATGATCCGCGCGAAATCAAGACCGAATGGTCCGTGCGAGATGTGCCGCTGGTAGGCGTCGCCTTGGAAGTTTTCAAGAAAAGTCCACAGGGATTTCCGCGCTACCGCAATCGTGAAGAGGCGCTCTCTGCAAACCTGAATAAGTTTTTCAAGATACACAAACTTTTCCCGACACCGAAACACAAGATTTACTCGCTCCGGCACAGTTTCGAGGATCGTATGAAGGAGGCAGGAATCGACAGCGAGCTTCGCAAAATCTTGATGGGCCATACGATAGAGCGGGTAGAGTATGGTACGGGCGGTTCACTGCAATGGCGGCGCGACGAACTCATAAAAATTGCTTTGCCTTTCGATCCCGAGATCGTTTGAGCCGTTCCTGGACGCGCAGCATTGTGCCCGTCTCTGCAATAAGTTTCTTCTTTTCGCTTTCAAGACGCTCGTAAATAGGAAGATACGTTTGTCCTTTCTTGCCGGCCTTGTGAATAGCAAGGGCGAGCGTATCCAGAGCGCGGTCAATTCGCTCTAAGGTCACAGACTCAGGAACCGTGCTGACCCGTGGCAGAGCACAGTTCATCCGCGGTTCCCATCTCCGTTTTCTGTTCGGTGATGACACAGACGAGATAATGGCAGCAGCCGCAGGTGAGAAAAGCGGTTTGCCTCTGGCATAGTGCGGCGGCGCGCTTCGACCTAGAAATCGGAAAACGGGCCTGCGGCGGCAACTCTGAAACCGATCGGCGTTAGGCCTTCATCCGCCGGAGATCCGAATCCGGAACCCCCTCCACGAGCGCGCGAAGGGTCCCGGTGAGTGTCAGCGGGCGAACTGGCGATCAACACGCAAAGCCGCTCGCTCCAGGCCCTTCCGAGGGCGTGCTCGCGAGGGGCGTCGCTACCGCCGAGCTACACCATCTGTGGGACGCGACTGCAGATCAGTCGCGGTTAGGCACCTCTCGCCGGGGGTGGCGGTCCCGCGTCTCGCCTGTGGCGCCGCTATGCTGACGCTCCTTCGGCACCCGGTTAACCGGTCTCGAGGTCACGAACTGGCTACGTCGACGAAATGAATCCCCCTTAGACCAATGGACATTTCATCGACTGCGCTTTGTGCGCCCTTTTTTATTGACGAGGCGTTCTTTTGCTACTGTGGGCAAGCGGCCTGACGGCAAATCGAAATCGATTGCCACGAACTCGAAATTGCGAGTCGGGCCGATGATGGATGGGGCAGATAAGTAAATAGAATCAGCTACGTACAAGACGTTGTGCAACAATCGCACACGAAAGTTCTGCTTCTCTTCTTTTTCGTTCCCACGATTGAGGCGCCAACAGCCTTTATCGAGCGCTCTTCTGCCGACAATATTGTGGCCGGGCGCAGCGCCACCCTCCAACCCGACGGCCAGATGAAGTGACCCACTGGGAACACTTTCGCATCGGCCTCGAAATCGAGAGCAAGGCAGAAAAGGCGCGACAGGATCGGATCGCCCTGCAGCGCGAAGAACACGCCGCGGATCGTCTGGAAGCCCTCTTCCTGCGCATCATCGTATTTCGGCAAGTCCGGAAGGGCCGGCTTCGTCACCTTCTCTTTTCCATCCGCCGCTTTCTTGTTGATCACCGGCGGGGCGACGACGAGTTCGTAGGGTGGAACGATATCGCGCCGCGGCGCCTTCGTTACTTGTGGACCGCCCGACTCCGGCTGCCTGCCGGCGATCGCGTCCGCAATGTCCCCGTAGGTCTTGGCTGCGTAGGCGCGTTCGCTATCGGTGGCGTTGATCACGTCGTCGAACCGCACTTGCGGGTCGACAACCTCGGTCTCCTCCGCTCCACAATCATCGAGAACGGCGAACGGCCCGGCATACTGCTTGGAGCACGCGTGCGGCGCGCACCGTCTCCTCCTCGACAGTCAGATCGCTTTGCCGCACCGGGACGATCGCGTTGAGCGAGAGCTTGTCGGTCGATCGGGGCGGCTCAGCGGTAATCGAACCATCCTTGGCCAGGATTGATCGATTTCGTTCCTGGCCGGATCGACGAGCGGGTAAGCGCGGTTCCGGCCTATCTCCATGCCCGTTGGTATGAATTCAAGTCGCAGCCCAGTGCAGGAACTCGTCGAGATCGTATGAACTGCCAGCTTCGTCGGTGAACGGCGGTATTGCCCGGGCAAGCGAAACAGTTTCGCCTTGTCTGGCCTGGCTGAGAAGATTTCTAAGCACCAGGAACGGAAGGCGCCGGAGCGTGACCGCGTTCAGCTTTTCCCGCGCCTCGTCGCGTCCCCAGCTTGCGGAGCCCCTGACCCGCGCTTCGGTGCGGAACAGCGCCTGCGCGATATTCGGGACGTGAGCCTGAAGCTTGCTCAGCTCGTCAAAGACGGCCTTTACCTGCGGATCCTGAAACAGATCGCTCGGATGGGGTAGCTCGTCCTCGTCGAAAGCATGACCCATCATCTTTTCATAGTGCAGCCGAATGTCGGTTCCGAGATACGGCGTCATATGTGAAAAGATATGCTCCCATGGCACATGGTAGTCGAGATTGTTCCTCTCGATCATGTCGACGTTGCGTCTGATGTCATTCAGATTTGCTTCCGCATCGAACATGATGAAATCAAAAATCAGCTGTATTCCATGACTCTTCAGAAGATGCAGCGCCTCGTCGTTCTGCTCGGGCGTGGTGTCTTTCGCAAACCGCTTCAACGCGTCGCCGCTGCCACTTTCGATACCCAGTTCGACAGCTCTCAATCCAAGCCTCTGCAGCTCGGAAAGCAGGCTCTTGCCCTTGATCAGCTGGTTCACCCTCGTGGAAAAGCTGAAGGTGATGTCCGCTCGATAGCAGTGAAGCGCTTCCGCCACTTCCAGCGACCGCTTGGCGCTCACGAAGAAGTTGGCGTCCAGAAAGTAGATGTGTCCGTATTCGAGCCCATTCCTGGTTTCCAGCTCCTTCAGGTCGGACACGACCTTGGCCGCGCTCGCTTTTCGCCATTGCCGGCCGATCAGGATGATCGCGCAGAACGAGCAGCTATATGGGCAACTCCTGCTCGAGACCAGTCCCACCGCACGCTTTCGCGTTCCGCTTACCCTGTCGAAGTAGAACAGCGGGTTCTCTTCGGTTTCGGACTGGAAATCGAAGGCAGGGGCCGGCAGGTCATCCAGGTTTTCCAGGCGGCTTCTGTCGGGCGCTACGACGCTGCGGCCACCGCTCATGTAGGAAATGCCGCTGATTCCGCTCAGCGGCAGCTTGCAGCGGAGTGCCTCGATGACTTCCAGTAAGCTCTCCTCGCCCTCGTTTCTCACGACGAGGTCGATTTCTGGATGCCTTTCGAAAAGCGTGGCATGGGCCGCGCTCGCGTGCGGACCGCCGCCCACGACCACGCAGTGCGGGTTTCGAGCCTTAACGGCTTCGGCCAGCCGATAAGCGGCCTTGGCGTTTATGTTGTAGAACGAGAGACCGACCACGGGATAGTCCGCAAGCCGATACCGCTCGACGATCTCGGTCGGATTCATTGAAGAATCGGAGAAGTCGAAACCGTTGGCGCGTACGCCCCGGTCGGCGAGGAACGCTCCGAGGTAGCTCAGCCCGAGTGGCCGCATGCTGCGCTCGCCGCCAGCCGAACCATACGGCACATTGACCAGCGCGATTTCCGTGGCTTTCTCCCGGCGAGCCAACCCGAATTCCCCACAATGCCGCGCTACGATCCGGGAGTTATTTGCGCATCGATGCACGTAACTTCCTGCAAGCGCGACGCTTTTCTGTCTTCACCCGGCACGACAATGTTCTCGCTCACCAAAAGCCTCAGCAGCGATTCGACCTCATTGTCTTGGAACGTACCGCTCTTCAAAAGGCGGCCGGCCTTCGGTATGCCGACAAGCGCCTCGAGCATACGGGCGCTCGCCGAATTCAATCTCAATATCGTGCCTTTCGTTGCGATGACGATGTCTTCCTCTTCTCGGCGCCAGTAGGCATCGGAGGCCAGATGCCAACGCAGCGATCTCAGCTCGCTCGCGGAGCGTTTCGGCACGGCCGTTCGCTCATTTCTTCTTGGGGGCCGGCTTAACGTCCGCACGACCGGCAACTATAATAAAATCCTCTCCACCAATTTCTATCTTAGCAACGGAAGGATCACTCTTTTCTTCGTCGGTTGCCTCGTCCTCCGGGATGATCGTCACTTGTACTGATATATTTACCCTGCTGATCCGGCGGCTCTTCTTGACCATCCAATCCTCCTGCAATTAGGGCCAGTATATCAGAAGAATCTAATAAACATCGCACGACCCCCGGTGGCTGTCAAGACGACGGGTAAACTGGTGCGACGGATTTGCTTGTTACGAAGTAAGAATACTCAGCCGTCTGCGGTTCTCGGTCCAGTCGGCGCTCAACTGCGCGCGGCCTCGGCGGCCCTCAGCCTCTCCTCAGCAGTTGCGATCAGGGAGTGATACCCTGGATGACGGTGCAGAGGGTCGAGGTCGTTGTCATTCTTGACCCAATTCACGAATTGGGCGGGTATCCTACCGATGCAGGATTCCAATAGATCGAAAGCCTCGTCCAACTCCCCGACTTGAGCCATGGCGCAGGCTACATTGTACTGTTCCAGCGTGTCGTCGGGATCGACGACGATGAGCGCGCGCGAAATCCATTCCTTGGCACGCTCGACCTCCCCCAGGTAAGCCAATGCGAGAGCGCCGCTCCCCACCGCATGAGCGTTGTCGGGGCGTACCGCGATCTCCATTTCGGCGCGTTCCACCGACTGCCGCGCCGCAGTGAGGCTTTCGTTGTGCCGGCCGAGCGCCCGGCAGCTCTGGGCTACAAAGCCGGGGGAAACATAGTCCGTGTCGAGAAGCTCAGCAGCTCGCTCGAAATGCCTAATCGCCGCTTCATGGTCGCCGAATCGTATGTTAGTGCGGCCGAAACAGTAGCGGACGTCATAGGAGTCCGGATCGAGCCGCAGCGACTCCTCGTGCTCCGCGATAGCCTCCTCGTAGCGGCCGAGCTCGCCCAGGATCCGCCCCTTGGCGGCGTGGGCCTCGGCTAATGTCGGATCCAGCGAAAGGGCCCTCTCAGCGGCTGACATGCCCGAGTCCTGCGACATTCCAGCGAGATACCGATCCGCTTGGTAAAGCGCGAGCATGGCCCAGGCCTGGGCGTAGTTGGGGTCGATTTCCACGGCACGCCGACAGAATCGGAGAGCTATTTCCACCTGCCGCGGCCCATGCTGCAGGTAATGCCGGCCCAGCAGATAGAACTGGTAGGCGCGGGGATCATTGGTCGCGCGGTGTTCGATCGCCCGCCTCTCGGCCGGCAACAGCTTGACCTTCAATGCGGCAACAATGGCGTGCGCAATCTGATCCTGCAACGCGAAGATGTCGTTCAGATCGCGGTCGTATCGCTCTGCCCAGATATGATCGCCTCTGGCTCCATCTATCAGCTGCGCGGCAATGCGCACCCGCCCACCGGCCTTGCGGACGCTGCCCTCGACAACGTGAGTAACCTCCAACTGCCTGGCAAGTTGCCCCACATCGACGGCTTTGCCCTTGAAAGTGAATGCGGTATTGCGGGCGGTGACGGAGAGCGTGGAAACCTTCGACAGGTCGATGATGATGTCCTCCGTAATACCATCGCTGAAATACTCCTGCTCGGCATCGCCGCTCATGTTGATAAAAGGCAGGACGCAAATCGCAGGCCGCACCGGTCTGGCGCTCGAACGCTCCGCTCTGGGATTTTGTGCTCCACTCGCCTCAACAAGGCTCACCCCGAAAACCCGGATGGGGCGTTCGCCGTCCTTGACGACGTGCTCTCCGAAATCCCCGAACGTCACGGCGAGCCTTCCCGCTATGTGGTCGCGGACAGTCTGGGAAACGACAACGCTTCCAGGGCTGGCCAACGTCTGGAGCCGGGCAGCCACGTTGACACCCTCGCCGTAAAGGTCGTCCCCGTCGACGATCAGATCGCCCAGATTGACCCCGATCCGGAAGCGTATCCGCTGGGATTCCTCCAGATCGGACTGGCACTCGGCGGTTGCCCGCTGGATACCCAGGGCGCAACTCACAGCCGCAACGACGCTCGCGAACTCTACGAGCAAACCGTCGCCCATGAGCTTGACGACCCGCCCCCGGTGTTTCTGGATCTCGGGCAGGACAAGCGTGCTGCGATTGCTTCGCAAGCGCTCAAGGGTTCCTGCTTCATCAAGCTCCATCAGTCGGCTGTAGCCGACCACATCGGCGCTCAGAATCGCTGCAAGCCGGCGTTGGACGCTTTCTCCTACCATGTGACGCCTCTGTTCCTGGAGGCCAGACTGGATTGTATGGACGGTCGGGTCAGGAGTCTATCCGAGCGAAAGGTGTACTGCCTCAAGTCCCAGTGTTGCGTAACGCCGATGTTCGACGATGCCATGGCCTAAAGAGGCCGGCAACCCTCGCCTTGGCGCAGGGCTGGCGGGCTCGAAGGGCCGCAGCCTTCCTTGGCACCCACGGAGGCCCCGCGTTGGCGAAACCTCAAACCTGAAGCGCACATCGGTCGAGGGAGCGATTCTTTAGACTACGATCTTGGGGGTCAGGAGTTCGAATCTCTTCGGGCGCGCCATTCTTCGACCACTCCAGAACAAAACTAAGAACTGTAGAGCCGGTAGCGGGTGCGCCAACCGTTGTCTCTTGTGCGCTCAGTGCCGGCTCCTGAACGCAGGCCTATGCGTTCATTCAAGGCGCGGCACGTTACCAACCGGAGTGCTCATGCCTGGTGAAATCGCAGCGCTTCGAGGAGCTTTGCAAAGGCCGGGGAGGCGTATCTGCGGCTTGGGTAATAGAGGTGGTAGCCAGGAAACGGAGGGCACCAATCCGCTAACACGCGGACTAACCGGCCATCATCCAGATAGCGCTGCACCTGGTCTTCGGGAACATACGCGATGCCGAGACCATCGAGGGCTGAACTTATCCGCATACCGAGATTGTTGAACACGAGCTGGCCTTCGCCGCGCACATTCACTTCACGGCCATCCCTTTCAAGCCCCCAAGGAAACAACCCGCCGTAGGTCGGCAGGCGAATGTTGATGCAGTTGTGCGTTGTCAGGTCGTGCGGGTGTTTCGGTACGGTATGCCGGGTAAAATAATCCGGCGATCCCACGATCGCCATGCGCATTTCGGGTCCGATGCGCACCGCGATCATGTCTTTGGCCACTTGCTCACCGAGACGGACGCCGGCGTCATAGCCTTCTGCGACAATGTCGGTAAGGCCGTAATCGACAATGATCTCGACATTGATCTCGGGATAATCGGGCAGGAATTTTTTGAGGGCGGGCTGAAGCACCGAGATTGCCGGGTGCTCGCCAGCCGTAATGCGGATGGTGCCGGCCGGACGGTCGCGTAGCGCGGTCAATGCCGCCACCTCGTGCTCGATTTCCTCGAACCTCGGCGCGATCGTGCGCATTAGCCGCTCGCCCGCTTCGGTCGGCGCAACGCTTCGGGTCGTGCGGGTCAGCAGTCGAATTCCGAGATGCTCTTCGAGCGCCTTGATAGTCTGACTAAGCGCCGACGGCGATACGCGCAGCTTGGCAGCCGCGCGGGTGAAGCTGCGTTCCTTGGCTACGAGGGCGAAAGCGGCCAGATCGTCTAAATTTTCGAGCATTTGTTAGCCCGGCTTAAAAGCGTATCCAGATTATAGCACCTAGTCGAATACCCCTGCCAGAACTACTTTGAAGTGAAGCCAAGCAACCAGGGAGGTGCGCGATGAACGAAAAACAACAGTTTTTGACCCCATTAGGGCCTAGCCGCCGCTCATTCTTGAGTGCTGGCGCAGCTATTGCAGCTGTTGCCACCGTGGGCGGCTTGCCCTTGGCAGCAGCGGCGCAAACCGCCGCGGTCCCCGCTTCGGAGGCTGTCAGCGGGAGACGCAAACTTGGCCAGCTCGAGGTTTCGAGCGTCGGCCTAGGCGTCCAGAATATGAGCCGGACCTATCAGACGACGATCCCGAGCCGGCCCGAGATGCATCGCATCATTCGAAGCGCTTATGACAATGGCGTCACGTTCTTCGATGCGGCCGAGGCTTACGGCCCGCACGAGGTGGAGCGTATTCTCGGCGAGGGCATAGAGCCGTTCCGCGACAAGGTCGTTATCACGTCCAAGTTCGGCTGGAACATCGATCTTGAAACTGGCGAGCGGCGTCCGGGCCTTATCAGCCAACCGACACATATCAAGCAGGCCGTCGAAGGCATGCTGAAGCGGCTCAAGACAGATCGCATCGATCTTCTCTACCAGCACCGCGTGGACCCGAAGGTGCCGATCGAGGACGTAGCTGGCGCGATCAAGGATCTGAAGGCCGAAGGGAAGGTATTGCACTGGGGCCTGTGCGAGATGGGCCTAAAGACTCTGCGCCGCGCGCATGCCGAATTGCCGATAACGGCCGTTCAGAGCGAATACTCGATGCTCTGGCGCGGGCCGGAAGCCGAAGTGCTTCCGGTGTGTGAGGAACTTGGCATTGGCTTCGTGCCGTGGAGCCCGCTCGGCGTTGGCTTCCTTACAGGTGCGATTGACGCCAAAACACGCTTTGCGGAAGGCGACATCCGCGGCATCGAAGGGCGTTTCTCGCCGGAGAACCTGCCCAACAATCTCACGCTCGTCGCGCTTGTGCGCGAATGGGCGACGCGCAAGCAAGCGACACCGGCGCAGATCGCGCTCGCCTGGCTGATGGCGCAAAAGCCGTGGATCGTTCCTATTCCTGGAACCACCCAGATGGCGCACATGTTGGACAATATTGGAGCCGATCACGTGCGATTTACGGCCGATGAAGTGGCCGCACTGAACAGGCAGATCGCGGCGATCCCGATCAAGGGCGAGCGGCTTCCGGCGGCTGTTCTCGTCTATTCGGGCGTCGAGGCGCCGGAGAAATCGCGGACGTCCAACTGACGCTCTTCGAATTGACGAAAACGCCATCCGCGAGAATCCGCTTTCGCGGCGGCGGCAACACGACGACGGAGGCCAATATGAAAAAGCGAACACTTGGCAAAAGCGGTCTTGAGGTCTCCGCCCTTGGCCTCGGCTGTATGGGGCTGAGCCATGGATACGGCCCGCCGGTTGCCAGGAGTGATGGCATTGCCCTGATTAGGGCGGCGGTAGAGCGCGGTGTCACCTTCTTCGACACAGCAGAAGTTTATGGTCCTTACACCAATGAGGAACTGGTCGGCGAAGCGCTGGAGCCGATGCGCGACCAGGTGGTCATCGCGACAAAGTTCGGCTTCACGTTCGGCGAGGACAACAAGCAGCAGATCCTCAACAGCCGGCCAGCGCATATCCGCGAGGTCGCAGATGCCTCGCTCAAGCGCCTGCGCACCGACCGCATTGATCTGTTCTATCAGCACCGCGTCGATCCGGACGTGCCGATCGAGGACGTCGCCGGCACGGTCAAGGATCTGATCGCCCAGGGCAAGGTCAAGCATTTCGGGTTGTCGGAAGCGGGCGTGGAGACCATTCGGCGTGCACACGCCGTTCAGCCCGTGACGGCCCTGCAGAGCGAATATTCGCTGTGGTGGCGCGAACCTGAAAAAGACATCCTGCCGACCCTTGAGGAACTCGGCATCGGCTTTGTGCCCTTCAGCCCGTTGGGCAAAGGCTTTCTTACCGGCGCGATCAAGGAGAGCGCGACCTTCGGGAAGGATGACTTTCGAAGCATCGTGCCGCGCTTTTCTTCCGAAGCGCTCAAAGCCAATCAGTCGCTTGTCGATCTGCTGACGAGCATCGCGCAGGCGAAGGGTGTGACGCCCGCGCAGATCGCCCTCGCGTGGCTGCTCGCCCGCAAGCCGTGGATTGTGCCGATCCCCGGGACCACGAAGCTGCACCGGCTTGAGGAGAATCTCGGCGCAGCCGAGGTCGAGCTGACTGCAGCCGATCTTGCCAGCATCGAAAAGGCGCCGGCGTCGGTCGAGGTTCAGGGAGACCGTTATCCGGCCCATCTCAAAGCACGGGTAGGACGCTGATGCGCAATGACCAACTGGACAGGTTTCTCAAAGATGGACGGCTTTCCAGACGGTCGGCGATGGGCGCTTCGGCACTGCTGCTGCTTGGCGCTGCGCTTCCCGCCCTCGCACAGGAGCGCGCGATGAAGCCGTCTTCCTCGGCAAAAGCGCTCGTCGTTTATTTCTCCCGGTCCGGCAATACGCGCGTGATCGCGGGCACAATCCAGCGCGAACGCGGGACCGACATCTTCGAGATCAAGGCGGCCACGCCTTATCCCGAGGACTACGAGGCGACGGTCGAGCGTGCGCGCATCGAACGCGACAAAGGCATCGAGCCGCCGCTCGCGCAGCGCGTCGAGAACCTCGATCAATACGACACTATCTATCTTGGCTTTCCGATCTGGGGCGAGACGGCGCCGCCAGTGATCCGGTCGTTCCTGCGGTCGCACGACCTCAAAGGCAAGACAATTCATCCCTTCATCACCCACGGCAGTTACGGCCCTGGCAATTCGCTATCGGTGCTCGCCTCGCACGCGCCCGGCGCGAAGATCGAGCAGGCCTTCGTGCTGGAAGCGGATCAGGAAAAGAGAACGATCAGCAAGGTCGATAGCTGGCTGGAAGAGACAGTGGCGAACTGATCGCCGCAAACCACAAGACAAGGAGATAAAAATGAAAACGCGCAAACTCGGAAGCGATCTTGAACTCTCGGCGCTGGGCCTCGGCTGCATGAGCATGAGCGCGCTGTACGGACCGCCGGCCGACAAACAGGAGATGATCAAGCTGATCCGCGCGGCGCACGAGCGCGGCGTCACGCTGTTCGATACAGCGGAATCATACGGCCCGTTTGCCAACGAGGAGTTGGTCGGCGAAGCGCTGGAGCCGATCCGCGATCAGGTGGTGATCGCGACGAAGTTCGGGTTCGACATCGATCTTGCCACGGGTGAGCGCAAAGGCGGTTTGAACAGCCGTCCCGAGCACATCAAAGCCGTTGCCGATGCTTCCCTCAAGCGCCTGCGCACGGACCGTATCGATATCTTCTATCAGCACCGCGTCGATCCCGCTGTGCCGATCGAGGACGTCGCAGGCGCGATCAAGGAGCTGGTTGCGCAAGGCAAGGTCAAGCACTACGGGCTTTCGGAGCCGGGCGCGCAGACGATCCGCCGCGCGCATGCCGTCCATCCGGTTACGGCCGTGCAGAATGAATATTCGCTCTTCTATCGCGGGGCGGAAGAAGAAATCCTGCCCGTCGTCGAGGAGCTTGGCATCGGCTTCGTCCCGTTCAGCCCGCTCGGCGCGGGTTTCCTGACCGGCAAGATCGACGAGAACACCAAGTTCGATCCGACGGATTTCCGGAACAACGTGCCGCGCTTTTCACCGGAAGCACGCAAGGCCAACAGCGCGCTGGTCGACGTCGTGAAGTCCGTCGCCGAGCGTAAGGGTGCGACACCGGCGCAGATCGCGCTTGCCTGGCTGCTCGCGCAGAAGCCCTGGATTGTCCCGATCCCCGGCACGACGAAGCTGCACCGGCTGGAGGAGAATCTCGGCGCTGTCGATGTTGCGTTGAGCGCTGACGATCTGCGCGAAATCGACAAGGCGCTCTCGCAGATTAAGATCGAAGGGGCGCGCCTGCCCGAAGCCGCGCTGAAAATGACGGGGCTCTAATTGAAGTGCCGGTTCACAAAACTTGTGCCGATACCTCGGGAATTCGTTTTCCGCACAAGGCATGAAGGATGAAATACATGAAGGAAATTGCCGCTTCTGTTGCGCTATCAACGCTTGCGGCCGCAGGCGTCGAGGCGCAGGAAAATCCCCATGTTGCGCCGCCCGCCGTTTACGACGTCGCGCCAGGACTTGGGCATTTTACGGACGATGTGCTGTTCGGTGAAGTTTGGGAACGCAAGGACCTTGCGCCACGCGACCGCAGCCTGACCACCCTTGCCGTCCTTGTCTCGACCGGGAAGTCGGCGCAGTTGGCGGGGCACCTGCGCCGCGCGCTGGATAACGGCGTCAGACAGGAGGAGATCGGCGAACTGATCACGCACCTCGCCTTCTATTCCGGCTGGCCGAATGCGGTTCGGCGGTCACGGAAACAAAGAAGGTATTCGACGAGCGCGGCATAGGCCCTGTAACGAAAAGCGATGCGCCGAGAATCGAGTTGGACGCGGCTGCTGAAACGTTACGGAGCGGGGCAGTTGACGCGGCGGTGGCGCCAACCGCTGCGGCACTGGCAGACCTGACAAACCGCGTGTTGTTCGGCGACCTCTGGCGGCGAGCTGAACTTTCTGCGCGGGATCGCAGCCTCGTCACAATGGCGGCTCTGATTGCGACTGGACAGCCTGACCAACTCTCCTTCCATCTCACCCGCGCGCTCGACAATGGCTTGACCCATGCGGAGGCGGCGGAGGTCGTCACACAGGCCGCCTTCTACGCGGGCTGGCCGCGCGCTATGTCGGCCGTGCCCGTCCTCACGAAGGTATTTGAAGACCGTCAGAAGACATCGGCCAACGCGACAGGCGGCAATATCCAGATCGTCCGCGCTGCACCCGATGGCGGCGTTGACGCGCCGGCTGAGTATTTTACCGGCAGAGTACGGATCGCGACGCAGTACAAGGGGACGAGCCCGCCAAAATCGGCGGCGCGACCGTGTCGTTCGAGGCGGGCGCGCATACGGCTTGGCACACCCATCCGCTCGGCCAGACGCTGTACATTGTTTCCGGAAAGGCCTGGGTGCAGAAGGAAAGCGGACCCATCGAGGAAGCCGGACAGGGCGACGTGGTCTGGATACCGCCGAACATACGGCATTGGCACGGCGCGAGCCCGGCTGGACCGATGGTGCATTTCGCCGTGTCCGAAGCGCTTGATGGCAGCGTCGTCACTTGGATGGAAAAGGTTCAGGATGACCAGTACAACGCCGGACCGGCACGCTAATGTCACAGCCCGAGCGTCAGCCGCTGAAAGTACTGGCTGTGGGCGCCACGGGGAGCATCGGCACCTATGTCGTCGATGAAGCGTTATCTGCGGGTCATCAGGTTCGGGCGCGGGTACGCAGTCCCGGCAAGCTGAATCTGCGGCCCGGCCTGGAAATTGCCGTCGCCGATCTCACGCAACCAGCTTCTCTCGCCGCCGCTGTCGAGGGCATCGACGCGATTGTGTTTACGCACGGAACCTATGGCGGCGCGCGCGATGCTGAACTCGTCGACTATGGCGGTGTGCGTAACGTATTGGCCGCTTTAGGTGGACGGGAGGTCCGCATCGCCCTGATGACCGCCATTGCTGTTACGGACCGCAAGGGAGCGCACGACTGGAAGCGACGCGCGGAGCGGCTTGTCCGCAGCAGCGGCAAGCCGTACACGATCGTGAGGCCCGGCTGGTTCGACTATAACGTAGCCGATCAGTCTCGGCTGAACATTTCTTCAAGGAGACAAGCGGCAATCCGGGACACCGGGCGACGGGGTTATTGCGAGGCGCCAGATCGCGCGGGTGCTCGTGCGCAGCCTCACTTCGGAAACAGCACTACGCAAGACATTCGAACTGATCGCGGAGACCGGGCCGGAGTAGGCGGATTTCGATCCCCTCTTTGCCGCGCTGGATGCCGATCCCATTGGCTCGCTGGACGCCGCGCACGACGCCGCGAATATGGCCGTCGATAAGGAACCGCCTTCTGTGATCAGTGACTTGAAAGACCTTGAGGTTTGACTCTGTCGACCGTACGCGGGCAGCGCGGCATGACCCCGTAGCGGCGAATTTGCAGCAGCCTCTCAAAACACCTCTTACGATTTATATAGCACAAACAATAACATAGGAGTTCTCAGTTTCATCCTGTGGCGCGCGCCAATTATTTCAACACGTTAAATGACAACGCTCAGCTTCAGTCTCGCTCGTGCAACATGTAACCGATCCTCAAACAGAGAATTTATAATCGAGGCTGCATGAATGCGCATCGCAGATTTTGGCCCCCTCAAGGGCCGGTCTAGCGCCGACGCCTTCGCAGAGCGGATCGATCGGGAACAGGGATCGGTAAAGTTCGGAAATCCGCGGTTGCGATCGACGCTATTGGAAATGGCCTGGCTTTGGCTGCGATACCAACCGGGTTCGTTGCTCCGTCGATGGTTCAACGAGCGCGTTGCCCAGAATGGCGGCCGCTTTAAGAAGGTGACAATCACCGCGCTGGCCCGCAAGCTGGTCGTGGCTTTATGGAAGTACGTCAGCGCCGGCGTGGTGATAGAGGGAGCCGTCGTCGGCCATGACGGCCTTGGTGAATCACAGTTCGTCCCGGGCCTGATCAGCCCCGCCGGAACAAGTGGGCGACCGCATTGCGGCAGGGTTAGCCGCCGTCATCGAGACTGGTCTCGTGCTCAGACCTGAGGTTCATGGAGCGGGACGGATCGCACCCCTTGTGCCGAACGCATGATTGAAGGGCCGATGGTTAGCGTCGTTCTCGTGAGACTGATGCTGGGATCTCCCTATACGGCCTCTCTTCTGGCTGGTCTGGCGCCGGCACGGCCTTGGCCTGCAACAGCTTCGCCGACCTTCTTCCCCTGCGGCTTTGCCGCATTCCTCGCGGGACAACAAGCTCGGCTGCCGCCGTCCTCCGCTGTCGCTGCGGTCCACAGGATGCAGTCGGCCAAACCGTCGCCTCACGACCGCTATCGAGGCCGCACAGGGCGGCTTCGTCAACCTGTCAGGAGAACGACAATGGCTACCATCGGCAACTTCCAGCAGTCCAGCGACAACGAGTTCAACGGCGAGATCGTGACCCTCTCCCTCCAGGCCAAGAAGGTCCGTATCGTTCCCGATACGCGCTCCAGCGGCGAAAACGCTCCCAGCCACCGGGTCTTCGTCGGCCGGATCGAAATCGGCGCCGCCTGGTCCAAGCAGTCCAATGAGGGCCGCAACTACCTTGGTCTCAAGCTCGACGATCCCAGCTTCACCGCCCCGATCTACGCCAACCTCGTCGAGGACGAGAACGGCCAGGGATACAGCCTCATCTGGTCACGACCCAACCGTCGCAACGGCGACTGAGCACCTTCGATACGACCCCCCGTCCCGGCGGCCGTCATTCAGAAACCGGCCGCTCAGCAGCTCAGAACCACAGCTTGACGAGTGATCCCTCATGTGAGGCCGCGACATCCTCCGGCCCGAGAAAACAGAAGGAACGACCACAATGGCGACGATCGGCACTTTCTCCCGCACCGCGAACGGCTTCTCCGGCTCGGTCAAGACCCTGAACCTCAACGTCAAGACGGTGACTTTGACACCGGCCGAAGGCGACAACGAGAAAGGTCCGGACTTCCGCATCTTTGCCGGAGCCACCGAATTCGGAGCGGCATGGAAGAAGACCTCGCGTGAGGGCCGCGACTACCACTCGGTCAAGCTCGACGATCCAAACTTTCCCGCTCCGATCTATGCGAGCCTGGTCGAGACCGACACCGACGGCGAGTTCTCGCTGATATGGGCTCGCCGCGCCGCAGAATGATCCGACCCAACATGGAGCCCCGCTGCAAGGCGGGGCTACGTTCGGGTCCGGTGCCGTCTGGCACATCAGTCGGGTGCAGCACGCTACGCTTTGACGAGTGCCTTTCGCGCCTTCTTCACCGGCGACTTGATTGCCGTTGCGGTTG
>NZ_JBVVQI010000011.1:0-22903 GCF_055811495.1 Mesorhizobium sp. WSM4830
GCGAATCTCCCGTAGCGACCAACACTACAGAATCACCAATCAGATTCTGTGCAAAGGCCTCCTTGTGGGAGAAGGTGTCGCCGAAGGCGACGGATGAGGGGTGTCCAGAAAACACCAATGTCTCATTCCGTCCAGCACCCCTCAACCGTCTCGGCGCTTCGCGCCGATCCACCTTCTCCCACATGAGGAGAAGGAAAGATCGCGTTCGTTCACCCTCTGGCTGCCTCTTCGATCTTGGCGATGTCGATCTTGCTCATCTGCATCATCGCCTGCATCACGCGGCCGGCCTTTTCCCTGTCGGGGTCCAGCAGCAACCTGGGCAGCTGCTCGGGAACGACCTGCCAGGAGAGGCCGAATTTGTCCTTCAGCCAGCTGCACTGGCTGGGCTCGCCACCGCCAGCGATGAGCCTGTCCCAGAAATAGTCGACCTCCTCCTGCGTCTTGCAGTCGATGGAGAGCGAGACGGCCTGGGTGAACTTGAATTGCGGCCCACCGTTGAGTGCCTGAAACTGAACGCCGTCGAGCTCGAATGAGACCATCAGCACCTTGCCCTCATTATCGCCGCTGCCCTTGGGCCAGCGCAGCACGCTCAGCACCTTCGAATTCTTGAAGATGGAGACGTAATGGTTCATGGCCTCCTCGGCCTGGTCGTCGAACCACAGGCAGGTGGTGATCTTTTGCATTTGCTTGCTCCTCGGGCTGGTCTTGGCTTTGTTTTCACTCGCAAAACGGCCGGCTGGCTATTGATGCCCGGTCCCGCCGTCTGCCTAAGGACGCTCGAGCAAAACCCGATCCGACAGCACCTCTGACTTTTTTACGGTCTGGACCGGCTGCGTCCTTGGCTGGCCGCTCGTTCCGCACCCTGGCGCAGCGCAAAATTGTGGCCAGACCGGAGCGTGGCGTCTATAAGGCCTGCGGCTCAATTCCGGTTTTCCGCGCCTTTGGGCGCGACGCAGACAGCAAGGACAGTTCAATGCCCGCCTACCGTTCCCGCACCACCACCCATGGCCGCAACATGGCCGGCGCCCGCGGCCTGTGGCGCGCCACCGGGATGAAGGATTCGGATTTCGGCAAGCCGATCATCGCCGTGGTCAATTCCTTCACCCAGTTCGTGCCCGGCCATGTCCATCTGAAGGACCTCGGCCAGCTGGTTGCCCGCGAGATCGAAAAGGCCGGCGGCGTCGCCAAGGAGTTCAACACCATCGCCATCGACGACGGCATCGCCATGGGCCATGACGGCATGCTGTATTCGCTGCCGTCGCGCGAATTGATCGCCGACTCGGTCGAATACATGGTCAACGCGCATTGCGCCGACGCGATGGTCTGCATCTCGAATTGCGACAAGATCACGCCCGGCATGTTGATGGCGTCGCTGCGCCTCAACATCCCGACTGTCTTCGTCTCCGGCGGGCCAATGGAGGCCGGCAAGGTCATACTCGCCGGCAAGAGCCAGGCGCTTGATCTGGTCGACGCCATGGTGGCGGCCGCCGACGACAAGATCTCCGACGAGGACGTTAAAACCATTGAGCGCTCGGCCTGCCCGACCTGCGGCTCCTGCTCGGGCATGTTTACCGCCAATTCGATGAACTGCCTGACCGAAGCGCTCGGCCTGTCGCTGCCGGGCAACGGCTCGACGCTGGCGACACACGCCGACCGCAAGCGGCTGTTCGTCGAGGCCGGCCACCTGATCGTCGATCTCGCCCAGCGCTATTACGAGCAGGACGACGACACCGCGCTGCCGCGCCGCATCGCCTCGAAGGGCGCCTTCGAGAACGCCATGACGCTGGATATCGCCATGGGTGGTTCGACCAACACGGTGCTGCATATCCTTGCCGCGGCACATGAGGGCGAGGTCGATTTCACCATGGAGGACATCGACCGGCTGTCGCGGCGGGTGCCGGTGCTGTGCAAGGTGGCGCCGGCCAAGGCAGACGTCCACATGGAGGACGTCCATCGCGCCGGCGGCATCATGGCGATCCTCGGCCAGCTGGATAGCGCCGGGCTGATAAACCGCGACCTGCCGACGGTGCACACGGCGAGCCTCGGCGAAGCGCTGGATCATTGGGATATTTCGCGCACCACCAGCCAGAATGTCCGCGACTTCTTCCTGGCTGCACCCGGCGGCGTGCCGACGCAGGTCGCCTTCAGCCAGGACCGCCGCTGGGACGATCTCGATCTCGACCGCGAGAAAGGTGCTATCCGCTCGGCCGAACATCCTTTCTCCAGGGACGGCGGCCTTGCCGTGCTCAAAGGCAATCTGGCGCTCGACGGCTGCATCGTAAAGACCGCCGGCGTCGACGAATCGATCCTGAAATTCACCGGCCCGGCCAGGGTGTTCGAAAGCCAGGACGCCAGCGTCAAGGCAATCCTGTCGAACGAGATCAAGGCGGGCGATGTCGTCGTCATCCGCTATGAAGGGCCGCGCGGCGGCCCGGGCATGCAGGAAATGCTCTACCCGACCAGCTATCTCAAATCGAAGGGCCTCGGCAAAGCCTGCGCGCTGATCACCGACGGTCGTTTTTCCGGCGGCACCTCCGGCCTGTCGATCGGCCATGTCTCGCCGGAAGCGGCGGAAGGCGGGCTGATCGGGCTGGTCAGGGAAGGCGACACGATCGAGATCGATATCCCCAACCGCACCATCAGGCTGGCTGTCGACGACGCCGAAATCGTCGGCCGTCGCGCGGCGATGGAGGCCAAAGGAACGGCTGCCTGGAAGCCCGAGGAAAAGCGCAAGCGCAAGGTGACGACGGCCTTGCGCGCCTATGCGGCGATGGCGACAAGTGCCGCCAGGGGGGCGGTGCGGTATGTGCCGGAATAGGGGCTTTTCCTTCTCCCCTTGTGGGAGAAGGTGGATTGGCGCGCAGCGCCAAGACGGTTGAGGGGTGCTGGACGGAGTGTCGTCGGCGCCAAGCTGGAACACCCCTCATCCGGCCGCTTCGCGGCCACCTTCTCCCGCAAGGGGAGAAGGGAAGGGCCGCGCCTGAAGGTTCCGCCTTGCGGCAGCACGCTGAATGGAAAGAAACGGCTTTTTTGAACGAGGTGGCGCTAGATGGATTTTGACCTTGTGGTGCGCGGCGGGACGCTGCCCGACGGCAGGATCGCCGATATCGGCATCGTCGGCGAAACGATCGCAGCGATAGAGTCCGAGCTGAACGTCAGCGCCGGTACGGCGATCGATGCCCATGGCAATCTGGTCTCGCCGCCCTTCGTCGATCCGCATTTCCATATGGACGCAACGCTTTCGCTCGGCATTCCGCGCATCAATGTCTCGGGCACGTTGCTGGAAGGCATCTCGCTTTGGGGCGAGCTGAAGCCGCTTCTGACCCACGAAGCGGTGCGCGACCGTGCACTTGCCTATTGCGACTGGGCGGTGTCGATGGGCCTGCTCGCCATCCGTACCCATGTCGATGTTTGCGACGACCGCCTGCTGGCGGTCGAAGCGCTGCTCGACGTGAAGAAGACGGTTGCCCCCTATATCGACCTGCAACTGGTCGCCTTCCCGCAGGACGGGCTCTATCGCTCGCAGACAGCGCACCAGAACACCGTCCGCGCGCTCGACATGGGTGTCGATGTGGTCGGCGGCATCCCGCATTTCGAGCGCACAATGGCCGACGGCACGCGCTCCGTCACCGAGCTCTGCGAGATCGCCGCGAAGCGCGGCCTGATGGTCGACCTGCATTGCGACGAGACTGACGATCCGCTGTCGCGCCACATCGAGCAACTAGCCTATGAGACGCAGCGCCTGGGATTGCAGGGCAGAGTGGCCGGCTCGCACCTCACCTCAATGCATTCGATGGATAATTACTACGTCTCGAAACTGCTGCCGCTGATTGCCGAGGCCGGCGTTTCGGCGATCCCCAATCCGCTGATCAACATCATGCTGCAGGGCCGCCACGACACCTTTCCCAAGCGCCGCGGCCTGACGCGGGTCAAGGAGATGCTGGCGCAAGGCATCCGCGTCGGCTGGGGCCAGGATTGCGTGCTCGACCCCTGGTATTCGCTGGGCACCGCCGACATGCTCGACGTCGCCTTCATGGGCCTGCATGTCGCGCAGATGTCGAGCCCGGCCGAGATGGCGCGCTGTTTCGACATGGTCACCAACGTCAATGCCGCCATCATGGGCCTCGACCACCTCGGGCTGGCCGTCGGCAAGCGCGCCAGCCTGGTCGTTCTCGATGCCGGCAACCCGGTCGAGGCGCTGCGGCTGCGCCCCGAGCGTCTCTGCGTCATTGCCAGGGGCAAGGTGGTGGCCGAGCGGAGCCGGCTGGACACGCGGCTTTCGATCGCCGGAAGGCCGGGCACAGTGAACCGGCGCCACGCTTAAAGCGCGTCGCGCTCGACCGGCCTCATGCGACGCGCTTTAAGTTCCTGTTTTGATGCATGTCGTTGTCGCAAAACCGCTGCACACTTTTGCGCGACATGCATTAGTCCAGCCGATTTCCGGCGCTGGTCTTACCGAATTCTCGATTTTCGCCTCGTCATGGCCGCAGCTTGCGACTACGACGCGGGTCACCGTAGCCACGGTGAGGAACCGGTAACGGAATGGCGCAGCCCGCGACCCAGAATTCGACGATCAGGAATGTGCTGCTGGCCGGCATCCTGCTGATGCTCGCCGGCGATTTCCTGTTTGCGTTGAACGACGCGATGGGCAAGTGGCTGGTTGCCAGTTTTTCCGTCGGCCAGGTCGTGCTGATCCGCTCGATCGGCGCTTTTTTCATACTCGGGCCGATGATCGCACATCAGGGTGCGGCCAAGCTGTTTCGCATGGAGCGGCCCGAGCTGCAGCTGCTTCGCGTGGTGATGACGACGCTCGACACGGCGCTGTTCTACGCGGCGGTCGTCTATCTGCCGCTCGCCGACGTGATGAGCTTCTACATGGCCGGGCCGATCTATGTGGCGGCGCTGTCGCACTTTTTGCTCGGCGAAAGGGTCGGCTGGCGCCGCTGGGGGGCTATCCTGGTCGGTTTCTGCGGCGTGCTGATCATGCTGAAGCCGTCCTCGGCCGCGCTCTCGCTGTCGTCGATATTTGCGCTCGCCGGCAGCATTTCCTTTGCCTTCGCCATCATCCTCAATCGGCGGCTGCGCGGCACCAGCGACACGTCGCTGGTCACCTGGCAGACCATCGGCACGCTGCTGGTCGGCGCTGCGTTGACCATCGGCACCTGGAAGACGCCGTCCTCGCTCGATTTCGGCGCCATGCTGCTGCTCGGCATCGTCTCCTGCGGCGCGCATCTGATGATCACCAGGGCGTTGAAGCTGGCGCCGGCCTCGACCTTGGCGCCGCTGCATTACAGCCTGCTGTTGTGGGCAGTGGTCTTCGGGCTCGCCTTCTTCGGCGACGTGCCTGGGCCGCGCATCCTGATCGGCTCGGCCATCGTCGTGCTGGCCGGCCTGTTCATTTTCCATCGCCAGAAGGTGGTCGACACCGTGCCACCAGAAAACGTGCCGAAGGGTGTGAATTAACCCCGGCGCACCGCCGCGAGATGCCGCGAAAACTCCGGCGTCTCCATCAGTGCCTTGCAGCGTGCAAACCGGCCGTCGGCATAGGCGCGAAAGTCGTCGGCCGGATTTTTGTTGGCAAGCTGGATCAAGCCCCACAGCGTCCACAACAGGTCGCACATCGCCTTGTAAATGACGATGCGGCCGCGCTCGGCCGGTCTTGGCTCGCCGCCGAAATAGGCCAGCATCATTTCCTCCTCCTGCGCGGCGTCGAATTGCCCTTCGACGCTGAGGTCACCGAGATCCCAGAGCGGATCGTTCATGCCGGAATATTCCCAGTCGACGATCCACATCCTGTCGCCAGTATCGAGAAAGTTCTCGCAGAGCGGATCGCAGTGGCAGGCGACGATCGGCAGAGGATAAGCCGCGAGTGCCGAGCGCACGGTTTCCGCTTCGCGGACCACATCGTGATAGCCGGAAGGCAGGGCGACGTCCTTGGTCGACAGCACTTTCAGATAATCGTCGATCATCGCAAACAGCTCGAAGCGGAAGGGGAACACCGCGCCGGATGTGTGCAGTTTGCCAAAGGCCTTGCCGGCGCGTGCCGGGCTACCCGGTCGGGTCTTGAATTTTTCCGGCGACATCGTCTCGGCGCCGGCGATGAAGCGGGTCACCAGCACGCCAGTCTCGGCATCGACATGCAGCACTTCGGGGCTGACGCCGGCCCTCGCCGCCTCCCGCGCCGCCACTGCCTCGTTGGCGCGGTTGATGTATTCCTCGGTACCCTTGCCGGGGATACGCAGGCAGAAATCCTTACCCCTGAAGACGAGGTTGGTGAGGCCACCGAGCCGTTCCAGCGGGCCGTCATAGCCGGCCAGCATCGGAATGGCCGCAAGTGCGGCGCGTGCCTGGTCGTCCGCCATGGCTTTCGCTCCTTTCCCCGTGTTATTGCGACGATGACGGTTCCACAGTTTTCGCCGTTTGGCTATGATCGCATTACGGATCGATACCAGGCGACGGAAAGCGATGACGGACAGCAAACAGCAGAGCGCGCTCGCCGCAGCCTACGCGGCGAAGCGGCCGGAAGACGTCGCGGCGCTCTACGACAGGTGGGCCGGCACTTATGACGCCGACATGTCGGCGGCCGGCTACCGCCATCCGACCATCTGCCTTGCCTTGCTGACCCGCCATCTGCCGCGCGGCGCAGCACCTCTGCTCGATGCCGGCGCCGGCACCGGGCTCATCGGGGAATGGCTTGCCATCACCGGTTATCCGCAGGTCGAAGCCCTCGACATCTCGGAAGGCATGTTGGCGCAAGCCGCGCGCAAGGGCGTCTATTCGGCGCTGCACTGCCTGGCGCTTGGCGGACCGCTGCCCTTCGTGGACGATGCCTATGCCGGGATCATCTCAGCCGGCGTCTTCACGTCCGGCCATGTCGGGGCCGAGGGTCTGGACGAGCTGATCCGCATCTGCCGGCCGGGCGGGGTGATCGTGCTGACAGTGAAGAACACGCTGTGGGATTGCGGGTTTGCCGCCCGGATCGCCGAGCTCGAGGCGCAAGGCACCGTCACGCGCGCCGAAGAGACGCCGCCCTATGTTTCGATGCCAGGCGAGGCCGATACCGTGCCCAGCCGGGGGCTGGTGCTCATCGTGAACTGAGGCTGAAACCGGAAGGCTCTACGCCTTCACCTTTGCTCCCGTCGGATCGTAAAGCGGCTCGAGATGGATCTTAGCCGGCGTCCGTTCCATTGCGACCACGAGCTCGTAGTCGCCGGAGGCTAGGAAATCATCGCTGACGCCATCGGCATTGCGCACATAGCCGTAGCCGATGTTCTTGCCGATGGTGTAGCCATAGCCGCCGCTGGTGAGATAACCGACGGCGTCGCCGTTGCGCAGGATGGTCTCGCGCCCGAGCAGCACGACATCCGGATCGTCGACAGTGAAGCCGGCAAAGCGTTTCCTGAGCGTCGAGCCATCGAGCTTTTCAAGCGCCCGCCGGCCGAGGAAATCGGTGTTCTTCCTGAGCTTCACCGCCCAGCCGAGGCCGGCCTCCTGCGGCGTGTCGTTGGGTGTGATGTCGGCGCCCCAGGCGCGGTAGCCTTTTTCCAGCCGCAGCGATTCCAGCGCCCGGTAGCCGACCGGGCGAATGTCGTGGACAGCGCCCGCCGTCATTAGCGCATCGAAAACCTCGCCCGTCGCCGCGATCGGCGCATGCAGTTCCCAGCCGAGTTCGCCGACATAGGTGACGCGCAGTGCCCGCACGGCGTGGCCGGCAATGGCGATCTCGCGAACATGGCCGAACGGAAAGGCGGCGTTCGAGACGTCGGCATCGGTCACCGCTGACAGCACCTCACGGGCGCGCGGCCCCATCAGCGACAATGTGCCGAAATCCTCGGTGACGTCGGTCAGCGTCACGTCGAACTCTCTGCCGATATGATCGGCAATCCAGGAGAAATCATGCGTGCGGAAACCGGTACCGGTGACGATATAGAATTTCTCCTCACCGAGCCTCGCCACGGTCAAATCGGCCTCGATGCCGCCGCGCGTGTTGAGGAGTTGCGTGTAGGTCAGCCTGCCGACCGGCTTGGCGACGTCATTGGCGCAGATCCAGTCCAGCGCCTTCAGCGCGTCCACTCCGGTCATTTCGTATTTGGCAAACGACGATTGGTCGAAAATGCCGATCTTTTCGCGCACATGGCGATGTTCGTCACCGACGGGTGAAAACCAGTTCTGCCGGCCCATCGAATAGACGTCTTTCGGCTCGACGCCCTCCGGCGCGAACCAGTTCGGCCGCTCCCAGCCGAGTTTCGAGCCGAACACGGCGCGATGTTTTTGCAGCCGCTCGTACAGAGGCGAGACGATGCGAGGCCGGCCGCTGACATATTCCTCATGCGGGAAGCCGATCGTGTAGTGCTTGCCATAGGCTTCCAGCGTGCGGTCGCCGACCCATTTCCTGTCGCGATGCAGATCGGAGAAGCGGCGGATGTCGACCACCCACAAATCGAGCGGCGCCTCGCCGTCAACGACCCATTGCGCCAGCACCCAGCCGGCGCCGCCGCCGGACGCGATGCCGAAGGCATTGAAGCCGGCGCCGACGAACATATTGGGGCATTCCGGCGCCACGCCGAGGATGAAATTGCCGTCCGGCGTAAAGCTCTCCGGCCCGTTGATCATCTGCTTGACGCCGGCATTGGCGAGCGCCGGGACACGCTCGATCGCCTGGCTCATATGCTGCTCGAAATGATCGTAATCATCGTCGAACAGCCGGAACTCCCAATCGTCCGGCACATCGCCGCCCGGCAGACCGGTCGTCCACGCCTGCGGGTTCGGCTCGTAGCCGCCCATCACCAGCCCGCCGACCTCCTCCTTGAAATAGGTGCGGCGGTCGGGGTCGCGGATCGTCGGCGCGTCGGTCGCCAACCCGTCGATCCTCTCGGTGATGATGTACTGGTGCTTCACCGGCTGCAGCGGCACGTTGATACCGGCCAGCGCACCGACCTGCCGCGCCCATTGCCCGGCGCAGTTCACCACCTTGTCGCAGGCGATATCGCCCTTGCTGGTCTTCACCGCGGTGATGCGGCCGTCTCTCATTTCGAAGCCGGTGACCCGCACCTCCTCGAACAATTTTGCGCCATGCATGCGCGCGCCCTTGGCCAGCGACTGGGTGATGTCGGAAGGGCTTGCCTGACCGTCGCTGGGCAGCCAGGAGGCGCCGACGAGGTCGCCGGTTTCCAGCAGCGGCCACATTTCCTTGACCTCGGCCGGCGACAGCAAATGCATATCCATGCCGAAGCTCTTTGCCGTCGTTGCCAGCCGCTTATACTCGGTCCAGCGGTCGGCATTGGTGGCGAGGCGCAGGCAGCCGGTCATCTTCCAGCCGGTGGCGAGGCCGGTTTCGGCCTCCAGCCCCTTGTAGAGATCGACCGAATATTTGAGCACGCGCGTGATCGACGCCGACGAGCGCAGCTGGCCGACCAGCCCGGCAGCATGCCAGGTCGAGCCCGACGTCAGTTTGCCCTGTTCGAGCAGCACGACTTCGGCCTTGTGGTCGCGCGCCAGATGATAGGCCGTCGAACAGCCGATGATGCCACCGCCGATGACGACGATCCCGGCCTGGGACGGCAAGGTCATGTCCCCGTCCCGTATTTTGTCCTGTAGTTTTCCAGGGCGGCTTCGAGCCGCGTCAGATTTTCGTCGGCGTAGGCGGCGTAGTCGACGCCGGGCGCGTCGAGGTAAAGCTCGGAAACCATGCCCCACATCGCCTCACGCAGCAGCGAGGCACATTGCATGGCGGCGTGCGAGCGCCGTATCGCCGGGTCCGGCTCCTTCATGAAATAGGCGGTCAGGAAGGCGAAGGACTCCTCGTCGCTCATGCCGGCATTCGACGCCGCGCCGGCAAGGTCGAACATCGCGGTGTTGAAGCCTGCATATTCGAAATCGATGAGCCACAGCCTGTGACCGTCGTCGATTATGTTAGCCGGCAGAAGATCGTTGTGGCCGAAGACGATTGGCAGCAGTTTTTGCGCGCGCTCGAGCTCGTCCGCCAGCGTCAGCAGGCGCGGCAGTTCGCCCAGCTTGCGGCTGCGGCCTTCCTCCAGCGTGCGCGCATAGTCGCGAATGACGTGAAACACCCAGAACATGAAGCCGGCGCCGGAGACATGACCGGGCATCTCCCGGTGGAAACCGCGCAGCAACGCGGCAACGCGGCCGAGATCGGCGCGCACGTCTTGCGCGACATAGGCCTTGGCGCCGAGATACTCCGTCACCATGACGCCGGGTCCGGTGTAGCGGACGGCGGGAGCGAAGCCTGCCGCGTGCGCTGCTCGCGCGGTCATCATCTCGCGCTCGCGAAAGACATGGTGGAACGGATAATCCTGGCCGATCCGCACGACGTGCCGCCCGGCCGCGTCCTTGACCAGATAATTGGCATTGCTCAACCCGCCCGGCAGCGGCGCGATGTCGATGCTGCCGGTCCAGCAAGGCAGCGCACGGATGCGGTCTTCGACAGTCACGATCTCGTCCAACATTGGGTCAATTTTCTACGCATGTCACGGCTGGCCAGCGATGACAATCGGACGGAGGAATGGCGGCAACGCGAAGATCTCGTCGGTGCAGATCCCGGGATCGGTATCCCGCACCGCACCGACGAGCCCCTTTGTGCCGGGTTCTTCGACGCCGGCATCCGCCCCCGCGGATCCTGAATTTCGGCACCCTTGCACCCGACGATCTCCCGGGCGTTCGGGCAGGCGATTTTTCGTGCGGCTCAGCCGTCGTCCTCCGTTCCGAGCCTGTCACAGCGATAATGTCGCGCCACGCTGGAGACGTTGTCAACGCGAAATTGTGGTGTTTTCTGGTTTTTTGCCCGAATTTTGCTAAATTCCTTGGAGTTAGTGGCATTTATGCCGTAGAAACGGTCAATATTGCAACAATCCGGCCGGATGGAACCGATGGTCCACTCGAAGCGGCATGGCGAAATCCTGCGCCTCCTCAAGGAGGAAGGCACTGTTACCATTGCCAGCCTGGCCGACCGGCTGGGCGTCTCGCTGGAGACGGTACGCCGCGACGTCAAGCCACTGACCAGCGACGGTTCCATCCTCAAGATGCACGGCGCCGTCGGCCTGCCGTCGATTGCCGGTGAAGCGCCGTTCGAGCGGCGCATGCGCGAGAACGCCGATGCCAAGCGGGCAATTGCCCGCATGGTCGCCGCCACCATCCGCGACGGCGAATCGATCATGCTCGACACCGGCACCACCACCTCATTCCTGGCCCGGGAACTGCTCGGCCACCGGCGGCTGACGGTCGTCACCAACTCCTCCGACATCGCCCGCACACTGGCCACCGTCAACGGCAACAAGGTCTATATGGCCGGCGGCGAGCTACGCAGCGATTCCGGTGCTGCCTTTGGCGTCTCGGCCATCGAATTTGTCAGCCGCTTTTCCGTCAGCCATGCGGTGATATCGACCGGTGCGGTCGATGCCGTCACCGGCGTCATGGACTATGATTTGGAAGAGGCCGAATTCGCCCGCATGGTGCTGTCGCGCGGCCAGCGCTCGCTTGTCGTCACCGACCACAGCAAATTCGGCCGCCAGGGCCTTGTTCAGGTCTGCGGCTTCGGCGGCTTTTCCGAACTCGCGACCGACCGGCCGCCGCCGCACGACATCGCCGCCACCCTCGCCCAGGCCGGCGCGCGGCTCAGCATTGCGGACGGCGGAAGCGAGGGCTGAGCTCTATCGGGAGATCGGCACCAGCATCCCACTTCCCAGCGCCGCCTCTGCCGTGTTTAGTCCAGCCATGGCTTTCACCATCCGCCAATTGCAGTTCTTCATCGCCGTCGCCGAGCAGGGCACAGTGTCGGGCGCCGCCCAGAACCTGTCGATCTCACAATCCTCGGTCACCGAAGCGATCAAG
This sequence comes from Mesorhizobium sp. WSM4830, assembly GCF_055811495.1. NCBI lineage: Bacteria > Pseudomonadati > Pseudomonadota > Alphaproteobacteria > Hyphomicrobiales > Phyllobacteriaceae > Mesorhizobium > Mesorhizobium sp. WSM4830. The sequence continues at coordinate 11,848 of NZ_JBVVQI010000011.1, forward strand.
GAGTTGGAGCACGATCTCGGCGTCGAACTGTTCGAACGCCATCCGCGCGGCCTGAACATCACCCACAAGGGTCACCAGTTCCTGCGCCATGCGAGAAAGATCCTGGCCGACGTTTCCGATGCGCGCCGCGCCTTCTTCGGCCAACGGATCGCGGCAAGCGGGCGGCTGCAACTTGGCGTCACCTCGCTGGTCGCCGGCTATGTGCTGTCCGATCTTCTTGCCCGCTATCGCCGCGCCTATCCGGGTGTCGAAGTCTCGGCGATCGAGGACAATGGCGACTATCTCGAGCACCTGTTGATTGGCGGCAAGCTCGACATTGCCGTCATGGTCACCTCGAACCTGCGCGACCGCACGGCACTGCAGTCCGAAATCCTCGAAGTCTCGGCCTACCGGCTGTGGCTGCCGCTCGGCCACCCCTTGGCCGGCGCCGACATCATCGGCATCGGCGACATCGCCTCGGAACCGCTGATCATGCTGACCGTCGACGAGATCGAGGAGAATACCGGAAAGCTGCTGACGGCGATCGGCGCCAAGCCGCACGTCGCCTTCCGCACCCGCTCGGTCGAAGCGGTGCGCAGCCTCGTCGCTACCGGCGCCGGCGTGGCACTGCTGCCCGACCTCGTCTACCGGCCATGGTCGCTGGAAGGCGACCGCATCGAATCGCGCGATATTTCGGGGTCGTTGCCGGTCGTCCAGGTCGGCATGGTCTGGCGGCGCGGCTCCGGCCTGCCGCAGGCAGCGCGCGACTTCATCGGACTCGCCCAGTCGCAGCGCATGGTGCGCCAACGGCCCGAGAAGATCGGCCGCTGACGTATCGGAAAAACCGATATCGGCTTTCTGATAAATGAATTTGCGAAACCGGAATTTTCGCAGCACTTTTCGATCAGGGAACAAAGCTGCCGCCGGAGCACGGCCCTTCAGAGCCGCGCATCCAACGTTTTTGAACGGGCGCATGATCTTCTTCCGAAAACCGAAACCGGTTTCGAGGTCATGCAAAAATGGGAGATCGACGATGAATTCATTGCTGAAATCATGCACTGCCTTGACGGTCGCGCTGAGCTTCTCCGGCCAGGCCATCGCCCAGGTCAAGGAGCTCGGCAAGGGCGAAGGCGAGGTCAATATCGTCGCCTGGCCGGGCTATATCGAGCGCGGCGAAACCGACAAGGGCTATGATTGGGTCACTTCGTTCGAAAAGGAAACCGGCTGCAAGGTCAACGTCAAGACCGCCAACACTTCCGACGAGATGGTCTCGCTGATGAACGAAGGCGGCTTCGACCTGGTCACCGCCTCGGGCGATGCCTCGCTGCGCCTGGTCGCCGGCAAGCGCGTCCAGCCGATCAACACCGACCTCATACCGAGCTGGAAGACGGTCGACGACCGGCTGAAGGATGCGCCCTGGTTCACCGTCGGCGGAGTCCATTACGGCGTCCCCTATCAGTGGGGGCCGAATGTGCTGATGTACAACACCGAAGTGTTCAAGGAGGCGCCGAAGAGCTGGAACGTGGTCTTCGAGGAAATGAAGCTTCCCGACGGCAAGTCGAACAAGGGCCGCGTCCAGGCCTATGACGGGCCGATCCACATCGCCGACGCCGCCAATTACCTGATGGCTCACAAGCCGGAGCTCGGCATCAAGGATCCGTACGAACTGACCGAGGACCAGTACAAGGCCGCGCTCGACCTGCTGCGGGTCCAGCGTACGCTGGTCGGACGCTATTGGCACGACGCCGCCATCCAGGTCGATGATTTCCAGAACGAAGGCGTCGTCGCCTCCGGTTCTTGGCCCTACCAGGTCAACACGCTGATCGCGGCCAAGAAGCCGGTCGCCTCGACTATCCCCGAGGAGGGCGTTACCGGCTGGGCCGACACCACGATGATGGAGGCCGATGCTGCCCACCCGAACTGCGCCTACATGTGGATCGAGCATTCGCTGTCGCCGAAAGTGCAGGGCGACGTCTCCGCCTGGTTCGGTTCGCTGCCGGTGGTGCCCGCCGCTTGCAAGGGCAACGAACTGCTCGGCGAAGAAGGCTGCAAGACCAACGGCTACGACAATTTCGACAAGATCAAGTTCTGGAAGACGCCGGTCTCGAAATGCGCCACCCAGAACGATCAGTGCGTGCCCTATTACCGCTGGGTGTCGGACTATATCGGCGTCATCGGCGGGCGGTGAGTTCGTCTCACCTACTAAGCTCGGCGCTGCCCCTCACCCTTACCCTCTCCCCGTGAAGAACGCGGGGTCGCCAGCGTTGGAGCGCCTCCCTTCTCCCCGTCCACTATATGGGGAGAAGGCGCCGGCAGGCGGATGAGGGGCGGCGCAACCGCCTGAAATTTAATGAGCCTGACAGATCAGGACAGCCCATGACCTCCGCCGTTTCCTTCCAAAAAGTCTCCCGCCATTTCGGCAGCGTGCGTGCCGTCGACGCGGTCGATCTCGACATCGTGCCGGGCGAGTTCTTCGCCATGCTCGGGCCTTCCGGCTCGGGCAAGACGACGTGCCTGCGCCTCATCGCCGGTTTCGAGCAGCCGACGGGGGGCTCGATCTCGATCTTCGGCGAACGCGCCGAGGGCGTGCCGCCTTATCGCCGCAACGTCAACACCGTGTTCCAGGATTATGCGCTGTTTCCGCATCTCAACGTGCTCGACAACGTCGCCTATGGGCTGATGGTCAAGGGCGTCGGCAGACCGGAGCGGCAAAAGGCGGCGGAAGAGGCGCTGGCGCTGGTGCGGCTTCCCGGCTACGGCGCGCGTCGCCCCGGCCAACTTTCCGGCGGCCAGCGCCAGCGCGTCGCGCTCGCCCGGGCGCTGGTCAACCAGCCCAAGGTGCTGCTGCTCGACGAGCCACTTGGCGCGCTCGACCTCAAGCTTCGCGAAAACATGCAGGAGGAGTTGAAATCGCTGCAGAAGGCGCTCGGCATCACCTTCGTGTTCGTCACCCACGACCAGGGCGAAGCGCTGTCGATGGCCGACCGTGTCGCCGTGTTCAACGACGGCAAGATCATGCAGATCGGCACGCCGGAAGACATCTACCAGCGTCCCAAGACCCGCTTCGTCGCCGACTTCGTCGGCTCGTCCAACGTGCTGCCGCCGGATTTCGTCCAGCGCTATGCCGGCCAGCATCGCTGGGGGAGTCTCAGGCCCGAATCCATCCGTATTGGCCGGGCCAACGGCGAAGGCGTTGCCGCCCGCCTCGTCTCGACCAATTATCTCGGCGCCACGACAAGAGTGGCGCTCGATGCAGAGGGCTTGCGGCTGCATGCCATCGTCCCGGCGGGTGCTGCCTTGCCCCGGGAAGGCGAGGCGGTGGTGCTCACCTTCAACCGCGAGCATTTGCATTTGATGGACGAGCTGGGATGAGCCTTGACGCTGCCATGCCGCGGGCCACGGCGCCTGCCATCCTGCCGGGCAGTGGCGGGGTACGCGGCGCGCTCTCCGACCTCTTCTGGCGCCGGCCGCAATTCCTGCTCCTGCTCATGCTGCTGCCGCCGGTTCTGTGGCTCGGCATCGTCTATATCGGCTCGCTCTTCGCGCTGCTTTTGCAGAGTTTCTTTTCGATTGACGAGTTCTCCGGCCTCATCAACCGCGAGTTCACGCTGAAGACTTATGGCGACCTGCTGCAGGCCGCTAATCTCGACATCATCCTGCGCACGGTGACGATGGCGGCGCTGGTGACGCTCGCGTCGGCGGTCATCGCCTTTCCCATCGCCTATTACGCGGCGCGCTATGCGCGCGGCCGTTGGAAGGCGTTGTTTTATCTCGGCGTCATGCTGCCGCTGTGGTCGAGCTACCTGGTCAAGATCTATGCCTGGAAGCTGATCCTCGCCAAGGAAGGCATCCTGACCTGGCTGCTGGCCAAATTGCATCTTCTGTGGCTGCTTGATGCCTGGCTATCGCTGCCGGTCGTCGGCGGCAACTCGCTGTCGGTCTCCTCAACCGGCACCTTCATCGTCTTCGTCTATGTCTGGCTGCCCTTCATGATCCTGCCGGTGCAGGCCGCACTCGAGCGCGTGCCGGGCAATTTGGTCGAGGCCTCGTCCGATCTGGGAGCCTCGCCCGGCCAGACCTTCCGCAACGTGCTGTTCCCGCTGGCGCTGCCCGGCATCGTCGCCGGGTCGATCTTCACCTTCTCGCTGACGCTCGGCGACTACATCATCCCGCAGATCATCGGTACCTCGCGGCTGTTCATCGGCCAGGCCGTCTATTCGCAGCAAGGCACTGCCGGCAACATCCCGCTCGCCGCCGCCTTTACCGTGGTTCCCATCGTCATCATGGGCTTCTACCTCTGGGGCGCCAAGCGCATGGGGGCTTTCGATGCGCTCTGACCGTGGCCCATCCGCGCCTCTCGGCCTGAAGCTCGCCGCCACCGGCGGCCTGCTTTTCCTGCATTTGCCGATTGTGCTGATCTTCGTCTATGCCTTCACCACCGAGGAGAAGAGCTTCGTCTGGCCGCCGCCGGGGCTGACGACGCAATGGTTCGCCGTCACCTGGAACCGCCCCGACGTCTGGCAGGCGCTGTCGCTGTCGGTGCGCGTCGCGGCGATCTCGACCGCCATCGCGCTCGTCCTCGGCACGCTCTGCGCCGCCGCCGTGTCCCGCACAAAATTCTTCGGCCGCGAAACCATCTCGCTGCTGGTGATCCTGCCGATCGCGCTACCTGGCATCATCACCGGCATTGCGCTGCGCTCGGCCTTCGCGCTGGCCGAAATCCCGTTCTCGTTCTGGACGATCGTGCTCGGCCACGCGACCTTCTGCGTGGTCGTCGTCTACAACAATGCGGTCGCCCGTTTCCGCCGCACGTCCGGGTCGATGATCGAGGCGTCGATGGACCTCGGCGCCGACGGTTTCCAGACCTTTCGGCATGTCGTGCTGCCCAACATCGCAACCGCGCTGCTGGCCGGCGGCATGCTTGCCTTTGCGCTGTCCTTCGACGAGGTCATCGTCACCACCTTCACCGCCGGCCAGCAGCAAACGGTGCCGATCTGGATGCTCGAAGAGCTGATCCGTCCGCGCCAGCGTCCGGTCACCAATGTCGTGGCGATGGTCGTGGTCCTGGTGACGCTGCTTCCCATCCTCGCTGCCTATTACCTGACCCGCGACGGCGACCAGATCGCCGGTTCGGGCAAATGATCTCGTTCATAAGGGAGAGACTTCCATGGACACGCAGATGCTGATCGGCTCGAAATTCGAAAAAGGCACCGAGACCGAGGAACCGATCCTCAACCCGAAGACCGGGGGGACCATCTTCAATCTGCCCGAGGCCAGCCCAGCGCAGATCGAGGTGGCAGTGCTTGCCGCCGAAAAAGCCTTCGTCACCTGGTCGCGCACCACGCCGGCGCAGCGCGCCGGCTATCTCCTGAAGATCGCCGATCGCATCGAGGCTGCTGCACAGGATTTCGCGGCGCTCGAGGCGCTGAACTGCGGCAAGCCGATCAATGCCGTGCTCAATGACGAGATCCCGGCGATCGTCGACTGCTACCGCTTCTTTGCCGGCGCGGTGCGCTCGATGCCCGGCCAGGTCGCCGGCGAATACATTCCCGGTCACACCTCGATGGTCCGCCGCGACGCCATCGGCGTTGTCGCGTCGATCGCGCCGTGGAACTATCCGCTGATGATGATGGCCTGGAAGCTGGCGCCGGCGATTGCCGGCGGCAATACCGTCGTCTTCAAGCCGTCGGAACAGACGCCGCTGACTGCGCTCAAGCTGGCAAAAATCCTTGCCGAGATCCTGCCGGAAGGCGTCGTCAACGTCGTGCTCGGCCGCGGCGACAGCGTCGGCAACACGCTGATCAACCATCCGAAGGTCAACATGATCTCGATCACCGGCGACGTCGCCACCGGCAAGAAGGTGCTGCAGGCCGCCGCCAAATCGGTCAAGCGCACGCATCTCGAGCTCGGCGGCAAGGCGCCGGTCATCGTCTTCGATGACGCCGATCTCGGTGCGGTGGTCAACGGCCTGCGCGCCTTCGGCTATTACAATGCCGGCCAGGACTGCACCGCCGCCTGCCGCATCTATGCCGGCAAGAAGATCTACGACAAGCTCGTCGCCGACCTCTCCGCTGCGGTCTCAACCATCAAGTATGATCGCCCCGACGATACCGAGAACGAAATCGGGCCGCTGATCTCGCGCCGCCAGCGCGACCGCGTCTCGAGCTTCGTCGAGCGCGCATCCGAGCTCAAGCACATCGAGATCACCACCGGCGGCAAGCCGGGCGAGGGCTCCGGCTTCTTCTACCAGCCGACCGTCGTTGCCGGCGCGCTGCAGGAGGACGAGATCGTGCGCCGCGAAGTGTTCGGCCCGGTGGTCTCGGTCACCCGCTTTTCCGAAGTCGACGAAGCGGTGAACTGGGCCAATGATTCTGACTACGGCCTGGCGTCGTCGGTGTGGACCAAGGATGTTTCGCGCGCCATGGCGACGGCGGCCCGGCTGCAATATGGCTGCACCTGGATCAACACCCATTTCATGCTGACCAACGAGATGCCGCATGGCGGACTGAAGCAATCCGGCTACGGCAAGGACATGTCTCTCTACGCGCTGGAGGACTATACAGCCGTCCGCCACGTCATGGTTGCGCACGGGTGAGAAGCGGTCCGCGTAGCGGACGAAAAGCCAATTGCTTGGCTTTTCGAGCTTCGAACGCCCTGAGCCTGCGAAGGGCCGGGGGACGGTCGCGGGCACAAGGCGCCGGCTGAAAGCGCGGCGCGACTATTCTTCCGCCTCCTCCGGCTCGCCTGCGGCGGGCGCCACCAGCAGCACAGCGGCGCCGAGGAGCGCGGCAATAAAGGAGCCGGCGAGGATGCCGACCTTGACCGCGTCCTGCAGAGCGACGTCGCTGGCGAAGGCGAGCAGGCCGATGAACAGGCTCATGGTGAAGCCGATGCCGCAGAGCAGCGAAATGCCGACCATATGCAGCCAGCCGGCATTGACCGGCAGATCGGCGAAGCCGAGCCGGATGGCAAGCGCGGAAGACCCGAACACGCCGACCAGCTTGCCGGCGACGAGACCGGCGGCGACGCCGAGCGTCAGCGGCTCGGCCAGCGCGCCAGCGCTGAGACCGCCGAGCGAGACGCCGGCGTTGGCGAAGCCGAAAATCGGGATGACGAAAAAGGCGACGACTTTGTGCAGGCCGTGTTCGAGCCGGTGCAGCGGCGAATGGTCGAGATCGTGGCCGCTGCCGGGCGAGATCTTCAATGGGATGGTGAGGGCCAGTGCAACGCCGGCGAGCGTCGCATGGACGCCCGATTTGAGCACCAAAACCCACAGAACGATGCCGAGCAAGACGTACGGCAGCAGCGTCAGCACGCGCATGCGGTTGAGCACCACCAGCAGCGCGATGACGGCAAAGGCGGCGCCGAGATAGGCGAGCGAGAGGCCGCTGGTATAGAACACCGCGATGATGAGCACGGCGCCGAGATCGTCGATGATGGCAAGCGCGGTGAGGAATATCTTCAGCGAGCCGGGCACGCGGCTGCCAAGCAGCGACAGCACGCCGAGCGCAAAGGCGATGTCGGTGGCGGTCGGAATCGCCCAGCCGGACAGAGCGGCTGGATTGTTGCGGTTGATGGCGACGTAGACCAGTGCCGGCACCGCCATGCCGCCGGCGGCGGCGATGCCGGGCAGCACGCGGCGCGGCCAGGTCGAGAGCTGGCCGTCGAGCATCTCGCGCTTGATTTCCAGGCCGACCAGCAGGAAGAACACTGCCATCAGGCCGTCATTGATCCAGTGCGAGACGCTGAGCGGTCCGAGATAGGCATGGAGGGCGGAGAAATAAGCCTCGCCCAGCGGCGAATTGGCGACGATCAGGGCCAGGGCCGCCGCAGCCATCAGGATGAGGCCGCCGGCCGCCTCGCTGTCGAGGAATTCGCGCAGCATTGAGACCAGCCGCTTTTCGTCCTGCATGTCGCCTCCGTCATATCAGCGGCAAGGTCCGACACCGCCAAGCGATGATGCGCAAACAGCGCTGGCCGGGCAAGCCTGTAATGGGAGCCCTTTAGCGCGGCGCGCGCTTGGCGAGGATGCGTTGCAGCGTGCGGCGATGCATGTTCAGGCGGCGTGCGGTTTCCGAGACATTGCGGTCGCACATTTCGTAGACGCGCTGGATGTGTTCCCAGCGCACGCGATCGGCCGACATGGGATTTTCGGGCGGCGCTGCGCGTTCGCCCGCCGTGCGGGTCAGGGCGGCAAAGATATCGTCGGCATCGGCCGGCTTCGATAGATAATCGATGGCGCCGAGCTTTACCGCCGTCACCGCAGTGGCGATGTTGCCGTAGCCGGTGAGGATGATGGCGCGGGCATCGTCGCGCTTCTCGCGGATCGCGGCGACGACGTCGAGGCCGTTGCCGTCGGCCAGCCGCATGTCGACCACCGCATAGGCGGGCGGATTGGCGCGCGCCTTGGCAACCGCCTCCTCGACGCTCTCCGCCGTCTCGACCACGAAACCCCTGGTTTCCATGGCGCGGGCAAGCCGCGTCAGGAACGGCTTGTCGTCGTCCACGATCAGCAGCGAGGTGTCCTCGCCTTCGACCATTGCGCCAATCGTTTCGTCAGTACTCATCGTGCTGAAAATCCTGCTGCCTGATTTTTACGCAAATATAGTTTCGCAAGGCTATTGTCCAATTTAGGCCGTGTCGAACATGGTGGCCGAAGCCTGCTCGGGATTGAGGAAGACGCTGCGCGGCCACGATATCTGCACGATAGCGCCCTCGCCGGGCTCGCTCGAATTGCGGAAATCGAGCGTCGCGCCGGAGCGTTCGAGCAAGGTCTTGGCGATGAACAAGCCGAGGCCGAGGCCGCCGCCGGCTTCGGTGCCCTGGCGCGTCGACATATAGGGTTCGCCGATGCGGTCGATGATCTCCGGGGGAAAGCCCGGCCCGTCGTCGATGATCGAGAAGCTGACGGCGGCCTCATTCCATTTCCAGCGCACTGTCACACTTTTGCGGGCGAAGTCGACGGCGTTCTCGACCAGATTGCCGAGGCCGTAAATGACGCCGGGATTGCGCCGGCCCACCGGTTCCGGGCCGATGCGCTCGCCCGGCCGAAGCTTGATCGAAATGCCGAAATCGCGGTGCGGCGCCGTCACTTCCTCGACCAGCGAGGTCAGCGGCAGACGCGAGAGGTGCACCTCGCTCTCGGAGGAAAGGCTGGTCAGGCGCTTCAGGATTTCGCGGCAGCGCTCGCTCTGCGAACGCAGCAGCTTCACGTCCTCGCCGTATTTCGGATCTTCGCCAAGCGCCTTCTCCATCTCCTTGGCGACAAGCGTGATGGTGGCGAGCGGCGTGCCGAGCTCGTGCGCGGCGGCCGCCGCGAGGCCGTCGAGGGCCGAGAGATGCTGCTCTCGCTGCAACACCAATTCCGTGGCGGCAAGCGCGTTGGCAAGCAGCCGCGCCTCCTCGGCCACCCGAAAGGCATAGATCGCGGTAAAGGCGATGGAGCAGAACACCGCCATCCATATGCCGGCGACATAGACGAACGGCATCGCCAATGGCGCGCCCTCATGCCAGGGCAGCGGCAGGTGGTAAAAGACCAGCAGCGTCGCCGCCACGATCACCAGCGCGCCGAGCATGGCGGTCAGCCGCAGCGGCAGCGACGTCGCCGAGACGACGACGGGCACGGTCATCAGCAGCGAAAACGGATTGGTAAGGCCGCCGGTCATGTAGAGCAGGCCGGCAAGCTGCAGGCTGTCGAAGGTCAGGATGGCGAAGGCCGAGAACGGGGTAAGCCGATGCGCCGCCGGATAGCGGAAGGTCAGCAAAAGGTTCATCCAGGCCGAACAAGCGATCAGCGCAAAACACATGCTGACCGGCAGCGGAAATTTCAGCCCGTAAGCGACGACGAGCACGGTCAGGCTCTGGCCGACGATGGCAAGCCAGCGCAACCTGATCAGCGTATTGAGGCGCAGCCGCTGGCTTTGCTGGAAGTCGGGTGCGTGCAGAATGTTTATCATGGCCGACGATTATAGAGGGGAAACAGCCGGAGGTCTTTTCCGAAAACTGCCGAAGCTTGCCTTCCGTTCGGGATGACAGCCTCGAAGCATCAGGTACCGCGCGGCTTGGCGCGGCTGGTGGCGGCGGCGAGAAGCGGGTTCTCCGGCCAGACATGCTTGGGATAGCGGCCACGCATCTCTGCCCGCACATCGGTCCAGGAGCCGCGCCAGAAGCCGGGCAGGTCGCGCGTCGTCTGAATCGGCCGATGCGCCGGCGACAGCAATTCGAGCGTCAGCGGCACAGTGCCGTTGGCGATCGCGGGGTGCCGGTCGAGACCGAACAGCTCCTGCACGCGAACCGCCAGCACCGGCCATTCGCCGTCATAGCGGATCGGCAGCCGGCTGCCCGACGGCGCGTCGAAGTGGGTCGGCGCCAATGTGTCGATCTTGCGCTGCAATTCGTGCGGCACCAGCGTCATCAGGCCTTGCGATAGCACGCTGGGATCGATTGCCGCAAAGGATGCGGCGCCGGAAAGGAACGGCAGCAGCCAGTCGTCGAGGCGCTCGGCGAGCGCGGCATCGGAGACATCGGGCCATGGTGCGCCAAGGCCGCGATGCAGCCAGCCGAGCCGCTGCCGCAACATCTCCGCCTCCCTGTTCCACGGCAACAGGGACAGGCCGTGTTCGCGCAAGGCGCCGAGAATGGCGCTGTCTGCGTCGGCACCGGTCGGCGCCGGCAGCATGCGTTCGGACAACATGATGGCGCCGAGGCGAACCGTTTCGCGCACCCGCACCGCGCGCCTGTCGCGGTCGAAGCTCGCCTCGCGGCGGGTCTCGATCCTTTCCGCCAGCGCGGCACGGATGTCGGCCTCGTCGATGGCTGCCGCCGCGGTGATGCGGGCGTTGTGCGCCTTGCCCTGCAGGTCGGCGACGACAAGCCAGGTCTCGCCGGCCAGCGGATCGGAGGCGTCGAGCATGGCGCCCGAGCCGTTGGCCAGCACGAAGCGACCACGCTCGCCGCGCGCCTTGGCGACCCGATCCGGCCAGGCATGGATGAGGAGAGCGCCGGCATTACCCTCCCCCTTGCGGGGTGGGTCGGCGAGTGAGCCTTGCGCAGCAAGGCGAGGGAGACGGGGTGGGGT
>NZ_JBVVQI010000011.1:22913-204890 GCF_055811495.1 Mesorhizobium sp. WSM4830
CATCTTCGTGGGGGGGGGGGGGGGGGGGGGGGGGGGGGGGTGGGGGGGGGGGGGGGGGGGGGGGGGGGGGGGGGGGCCCCCCCCCCCGCGGCGGGGGGGGGGGGGGGGGCCCCCCCCGGCGATGGCGTGCCCGACCCGACCCCACCCCGCTCCGCTTCGCGGATCGACCCTCCCCTCAAGGGGTAGGGTGAAGCCTGCTTTGCCAATCTCTCGGCCAGCTGCCGGGCAGCGGTGGCACGCGGCGATCTTTCGGCGTGAAAGCGCATCAGCCGCCGTTCGAGATCGGCGCCATCGCCGCCAAGGCCACGCTCAGTGAGCAGCACGGCGAGCATCGCCGCCTCGAGCGCCTGTCCGGTCCTTGCCGCCTCGGCGACCATATGGGCGAGCCGAACCGGTAGCGCCAGCCTGCGCATCGCGGCACCGGCTTCCGTCAGGCGGCCTGCCGCATCGACAGCATCGAGCGCGCGCAGCAGCGCCCTAGCCTCGGTGAGCGCCGGAGCCGGCGGGGAGTCGAGGAAGGACAGGCTGGTCGGATCGGCGACGCCGAACGCGGCGCAATCGAGCAACAGGCCGGAAAGATCGGCCTCGAGGATTTCCGGCGGCGTGAAGGGCGGCAGGGCCGCCGTCTGCTCGGCCCGCCATAACCGGATGGCGACGCCCGGCTGCGTGCGCCCGGCACGGCCGGCGCGCTGGTCGGCGGAAGCGCGGGAAGCACGTACCGTCTCCAGCCGCGTCAGGCCGCTCGCCGGCTCATAGCGCGGCAGCCGCGACAGGCCGGAATCGATGACGACGCGCACGCCGTCGATGGTGATGGAGGTTTCGGCGATCGACGTCGCCAGCACGACCTTGCGGCGGCCGGGCGGCGCCGGCTTGATCGCCGCGTCCTGCGCCTTGTTGTCGAGCATGCCGTAGAGCGGCACGATGTCGGTGTCGGCGCCGACCTTGCCCGCCAGCCGCTCGGTGGTGCGCTCGATCTCGCGTTGGCCGGGCAGGAAAGCGAGCACGCTGCCCTGCTCCCCGGCAAGCGCCGAGCGGATCACCCTGGCCATGGCATCCTCGATGGTGACGCCGGCCGGCCGCTCGTCATAGCGGACATCGACCGGAAAGGCGCGGCCTGCGCTCTCGATCACCGGCGCGCCGGACAGCAGTCTTGCGACACGCGCGCCGTCGAGCGTCGCCGACATCACCAGCAATCTGAGTTCGGGCCTCAGCGCACTTTGCACGTCGAGCGCCAGCGCCAGCCCGAAATCGCCGTCGAGCGAGCGTTCGTGGAACTCGTCGAACAACACCGCCGCGACACCGGGCAGTTCGGGATCGTCGAGGATCATGCGGGACAGCACGCCTTCGGTGACGACGAGAATCCTGGTCTTTGCGGAAGTGCGGTTTTCCATGCGCATGGCATAGCCGACGGTTTCGCCGGGCTCTTGGCCGAGCAATTCGGCCATGCGGCGGGCGGCAGCGCGGGCGGCTAGGCGGCGCGGCTCGAGCAGAATGATCTTTCCGGCGCCGAGCCATTCAGCGTCGAGCAGCGCCAATGGAACCAGCGTCGTCTTGCCGGCGCCGGGCGGCGCCACCAGCACGGCGCTATTGCCACGGCCGAGCGCTTCATTGAGCGCCGGCAAGACAGCGGAGACCGGCAGTTCCGGCAAGGGTTTTGTGGTCATTGTCCCAAGGATGTGCAGCCAGTTGGCGCCGATCGCATATCAGCGGTGGCGGTCGCGGCGCAACCTCGGCGCCGACTCAAAGCCTGATCCGCGAAAACGGGTTCCAGCGCACCGTGCCGAGCCGCACCTCCTCGCGCACCATCGTCAGCAGGCCGGAACCGCCGACCACAGCGAGCCCGACCAGCGATAGAAAATCAGGATATTCCCTGAAGAACAGCGCGCCTAGAACCACCGCCCAGACGATCTGCGAGTAATGCGTCGGCGCGATGCGGTTGGCCGGTGCGTATTTGACCGCCAGCAGATGCAGCAGCTGGCCGCCGGCGGTGAAGGCGCCGGCCAGTACCAGCCAGGCCCATTGCCTGCCATCCGGCAGCGAGAACGACGTAGCCGCCGCACCGACGCCGTTGAAGAGCAGGCCGTAGCCGATCAGCACGCCGAGCATCGTCGTGCGCTTTTCCTGCGCGGCGAGCGAACGCATCAGGATGACATTGGTGGCGGCCAGGAAGGCGATGATGAACGCCGCCAGATGGCCAAGCTGCAACTCGCGAAAACCAGGCCTGACGACCAGCATGACCCCGGCAAAGCCGGCGACGACCGCCAGCCACCGCCATGGGCCGACCTTCTCCTTGAGGACCAGCGTGGCCAGGATGGTGACGAACAGTGGCGCCAGGAAGATCAGCGCATAGACTTCTGCCAGCGGGATGGTGGTGAAGGCATAGACGCTGAGCACGCCCGAGGCTATGCCGGCCCAGGCGCGGGCCTGTACCGCCCACGGCCGGCTCGTGCGCCAGAAATCGCGCCAGCGCTCGCCTGCCGGCCTGGCAAAGAGCAGAAAGCAGCCGGCAAACAATGTCGAGAAGAAGCCGATCTCGAAGACGTTGAACTGCCCGCCCAGGCTTTTGACAACGGCGTCGCTGCACGAATAGCTTGCATAGGCGATGAGAGCGAGCAGAATTCCGTTGGGCACGTTTTTCCGTTTCCGGGAGAGATGAGAGTGAAGATACTGGCGCTTGGCGCGCATCCGGACGACATCGAAATCTTCGTGTTCGGTACGATGGCGGCCTATGCCGCGCAAGGCGCAGAACTCTTTTTTGCCATAGCCACCGATGGCGCCAGGGGCGGCTATGGCGATCCGGCCGCACTTATCCGCACGCGCCGCAAGGAGGCGATGGCGGCGGCCGGCTTGCTTGGCGTGACGCCGCGCTTTCTCGATTTTCCCGATGGCGCACTGGTCGCCGATGCCGCGCTGATCGGGGCGCTGAAAGCACTGATCGGCGAGATAGGGCCGGATCTGGCGATCACCCATGCGCCGAACGATTATCACGGCGACCATCGCGCGCTGTCGGACGGCGTGCGCATCGCAGCGTCATTCTCGGTGCCGGTGCTGCATGCCGACACGTTCGGCGGCACCGGGTTTTCGCCAACGCACTATGTCGATATCTCCAGGCATTTCGATCTCAAGGCGGACGCCATCCGGGCGCATCAGTCGCAGGATCCCGAGCGTTTCGTCGACGCGGCGCGCACGCAGAACGCCTTTCGCGCCGGCCAGTGCAACGGCCCAGCCGGATCGTTCGCCGAGGCCTTCCGCTTCGAGCCGGTCTTCCCCTTCGCCGACATCCGCGCCCTGCTGCCGCCGGCCCCAGTGATCCGTCCGGTGGCGGTCAGCAACAAGACGGTAACCTAGGCAGGCCGCCGCAACTTCTCACGTTGCTTCCTATCCAGCATGCTGCGATGCAGCAACGAATTCGCTTGCCTTGTTTAGTAAAAATTGCATCACTAAACAAATTACTAAACATCCGGTGCGTTGCCGCATCGTTGTGTTTGGGCCCCGGAGGAGGGGTTTAGCGGGCTCTTGAGACCGTCATCCGGACGCGTTTCGCAAATGGGAGGAAGGCAATGAAATCGACCTTGAAATTGGCGTTGGGACTGGCATCGACACTCTTTGCGTCGACAGCCGTTTCGAACGTCGCGCAGGCAGAAGATCTGACGCTTTGCTGGGCAGCCTGGGACCCGGCCAACGCGCTTGTGGAATTGTCCAAGGACTTCACCAAGGAAACCGGCATCGGCATGAAATTCGAATTCGTGCCGTGGACCAACTATGCCGATCGCTTTCTCAACGAGCTGAATTCGCACGGCAAGCTGTGCGACCTGATCATCGGCGACAGCCAGTGGATCGGCGGCGCCGCCGAGAACGGCCACTACGTCAAGCTGAACGACTTCTTCGACAAGGAGAAGATCAGCATGGACGATTTCGTGCCGGCGACCGTCGTCGGCTACTCGGAATGGCCGAAGAACTCGCCGAATTACTGGGCGCTGCCGGCCATGGGCGACGTCGTCGGCTGGACTTACCGCAAGGACTGGTTCTCCAAGCCGGAGCTGCAGAAGGAATTCAAGGAAAAGTACGGCTGGGATCTCGGCCCGCCGACGACCTTCGACCAGCTGAAGCAGATCGCCGAATTCTTCCAGAAGCGCGAGATCGACGGCAAGACCGTCTATGGCGCGTCGATCTACACCGAGCGCGGCTCGGAAGGCATCACCATGGGTGCCATGGACGTACTCTACAGCTTCGGCTTCCAGTACGAAAACCCGAAAAAGCCCTACGAAATGGAAGGGTTCGTCAACTCCGATAAATCGGTGAAGGGCCTGGAGTTCTACAAAGCCCTCTACGATTGCTGCACCCCTCCCGGCGCCTCGAACAGCTACATGGGCGAAGGCGTCGATGCCTTCAAATCCGGCCAGGTGGCGATGCATATGAACTTCGCCTTCACCTGGCCAGGCCTGCAGAAGGACGAGAATGTCGGCGGCGATAAGATCGGCTATTTCGTCAATCCCAAAGGTCCGGACGGCGACCAGTTCGCCCAGCTCGGCGGCCAGGGCATCTCGGTGGTCTCCTATTCCGACAAGCAGGAAGCCGCGCTCAAATACATCAAATGGTTCGCCAACAAGGACGTGCAGTCCAAATGGTGGTCGCTCGGCGGCTATTCCTGCCTCAACGCGGTCGTCAAGGACCCGGGCTTCCCGGCCAGCCAGCCCTATGCGCAGACCTTCCTCGACTCGATGGCAATCGTGAAGGACTTCTGGGCGGAGCCGAGCTACGCGCCGCTGCTGCAGGCATCGCAGAAGCGTTTCCACGACTATGTCGTTGCCGGGCAAGGCTCGGCCAAAGATGCGCTCGACGGCCTCGTCAAGGACTGGACCGAGGTCTTCCAGGACGACGGCAAGATGTAAACGGCTCCTCCCGAGCCCATGACCGAACCGTCCCGTGCCACCCTTGGCACGGGACACAGTTCAGATAAATTCCATTGTCGAGACGATCCAAGTGACCGAAGCAGGACTGACCATGCTCAATCGGACGGCGGACAGCGTTGCCCGGGCTACGCCTGAGCCGTTGGCCCGCAAGGTCCGGGGCATCAGCGACAAGGGCCTCGCCTGGCTGTTCATCTCGCCGACGATCCTGTTGCTTCTAGCCATCAACATCTTTCCGCTGTTCTGGGCAATCTATCTGTCCTTCACCAATTTTCGCGCCAATCGGCCCAACGAGGTTGTGAAAAACCTTGGGCTGGCGAACTACCAGCGCATCCTCGCTGACCAGGACATCTGGATCGCCATGCAGACGACGGCGCATTTCGTGTTCTGGACCATCCTGCTGCAGACGCTGATCGGCTTTACGCTGGCCTGGCTGATCGACCGCAAGTTTCGTGGCCACGCCTTCTGGACGACTATCATCCTGGTGCCGATGATGCTGTCGCCGGCGGTGGTCGGCAATTTCTGGCGCTTCCTCTACGAGCCGCAGATCGGGCTGTTCGCCTACGCCGTTTCGTTCGTCACCGGCATACCAGCAACCGAAATCAGCATGCTCTCCAACGTGTCACTGGCGCCATGGTCGATCATCATCGTCGACACCTGGATGTGGACGCCTTACGTGATGCTGATCTGCCTCGCCGGCCTGCGCTCGATCCCCGAATACATCTACGAGGCGGCCGAGGTCGACCGTGCCTCCAACTGGCGGCAGTTCTGGTCGATCACACTGCCGATGGCGCTGCCCTTCATCATGCTGGCGGTGCTGTTTCGCGGCATCGAGAACTTCAAGATGTTCGACATGGTCAATTTGCTCACCGGCGGCGGGCCGGGATCGACCACCGAAGTGGCCTCGATCACGCTGAAGCGGCAGGCCTTCGAAAGCTGGCGGACGGGCTATTCCTCGGCCTTCGCCATCATCCTGTTCGTCGCGGTGTTCGGGCTGGCCAACATCTACGTCAAGGCGCTCAACAAGGTGAAGCAGAGATGAGCCTGACGTCAGCCCACTCCGTTGTCGCACCGTCGGCCACGTCGAAGCGCGTCGCCGGCACGATCATCGTCGCCTACGCGCTGATCTCGATCGTGCCGCTGCTGTGGATCTTCGCCACCAGCTTCAAGACGCCGCCGGATTCTATCGCCTATCCGCCGAAGATCCTGTTTCAGCCGAGCGTTGAAGGCTACTGCAACCTGTTCACGACACGGACCAGGCAGACGCCGGAATACATCAACTCGCTTGGACCGGCGACGGGCCTGTGCGACGAGACGGTGCGCAAGCGCAACATGGTGATCGCCGGCCCGTCCAACTTCATGCCGCGCTTCGTCAATTCGCTGATCATCGCCTTCGGCTCGACGTTTTGCGCGGTGTTCCTCGGCACGCTGTCGGCCTATGGTTTTTCGCGCTTCAAGGTACCGCTCGCCGACGACCTTCTGTTCTTCATCCTGTCGACACGGATGATGCCACCGATCGCCGTCGCGATTCCCATCTACCTGATGTATCGCGAGCTTGGCCTGTCGGACACGGCGCTCGGCATGATCCTGCTTTATACGGCAGTCAACGTGTCCTTGGCGGTGTGGCTGCTGAAAGGCTTTATCGACGAGATCCCGCGCGAGTATGAAGAAGCGGCGATGATCGACGGCTATACGCGGCTGCAGGCGTTCTGGCGCACCGTACTGCCGCAGGCGACTACCGGCATTGCCGCAACAGCCATCTTCTGCCTGATCTTTGCCTGGAACGAATATGCCTTCGCCGCGCTGCTGACTTCGGGCACGGCGCAGACCGCGCCGCCCTTCATCCCAACCATCATCGGCGAAGGCGGCCAGGACTGGCCGGCGGTCGCTGCCGGCACGACGATCTTCCTGGTGCCGATCCTGGTCTTCACCATCCTGCTTCGCAAGCAGTTGCTGCGCGGCATCACCTTTGGCGCGGTGCGCAAATGAACCTGACAGCAAAACGCAAATCGCGCTGGCCCGTTTGGGCCAGGCGCGGGCTGATGGAAAACGTCGCCACCGCGATCATCGCGATCGGCTTCCTGATGCTGTTCCAGCCCTTCGCACTGGTGCTCTACACCTATTCCTTCATCACCATGCTTGCGGGCACGGCGATGTTCATCGTCGTCTCGAAATTTCCGGAGTAGACGATGGCCGAGATCAGGGTCGAACATCTGAGGAAGGCATTCGGCGATTTCGTCGCTGTGCAGGATTCCAACTTCGTCGTCGAGGACGGCGAATTCTTCGTCATGCTAGGGCCGTCGGGCTGCGGCAAGACGACGACGCTTCGTATGATCGCCGGGCTCGAACTGCCGACCGGCGGCAAGATCCTGCTTGGCGGCGAGGACGTCACCATGCGGCGTGCCCGCGAGCGCGACATTGCCTTCGTATTCCAGCTGTTCGCGCTCTATCCGCACATGAATGTGCGGAAGAACATCGGCTTTCCACTGCTGGCGCAAGGCATGCCAGGCGCTGAAATCCGGGCCAGGGTGGAAGAGACGGCGAAGCTTTTGCGGATCGACCATCTGCTCAACAAATCGGTCTCCGGGCTAGCCGGCGGCGATCGCCAGCGCGTGGCGCTCGGCCGCGCCATCGTACGGCGGCCAAAGTGTTTTCTGATGGACGAGCCGCTGGGGACCCTTGATACTGAATTCCGCGATTTGATGGTCCATGAGCTGCGCGAACTGCACAACCGCATCCACGCCACCACCGTCTATGTCACGCATGACCAGATGGAAGCGATGTCGATGGCCGACAAGATCGCGGTGATGAACCACGGCGTCATCGAGCAGTTCGGCACGCCGCGTGAGATCTACGATCGGCCGGCAACGATGTTCGTCGCCGACTTCATCGGCTCGCCGCCGATGAATTTCCTCGGCTTCGGCGGCGGGCTTTCAAAGGGCGTCAGGGAAATTGTTGTGCAAGGCGCGAAGGTGGCGGTGCCGGAGGTGCGCGAGGATGTCGCGCCGGCCGAGATGGCGCTTGGCATCCGACCGGAGCACATCCGTTTCGACGACGCTTCGAAGCTGCGCGGCGCCATTTATGGCACCGAATATCTCGGCACCACTCAGATCGTGGCGGTCGAGACGGCAGACGGCATCATCAAGGCCAGGGTGCCGGCCGAAATCCGGCTCAATCCGGGCGATCATGTCGGCCTGGCGCTGAGCAGCGCGCGGCTGTCGCTGTTCGCAAAAGGATCCGGCCGTGCGGTGCGCACCGAAATCCATGACTCGGCCTCCCAGGGGAGAGCGCATCATGGCTGACGTTCACATCAAAGGCGTGACCAAGGCTTTTGGCGAGCATGTCGCCGTCGACAATCTCGACCTGCATATCGCCGACGGGGAATTCGTCGTGCTACTCGGGCCGACCGGCGCCGGCAAGACGACGACGCTCAGGCTGATCGCCGGGCTGGAGCGGCCCGAAGCGGGCTCGATCCATATTGCCGGCCACGACACGACGACGCTGTCGCCGGCCGAGCGCGACACCGCTTTCGTCTTCCAGCAATATTCGCTCTATCCGCATCTGTCGGTTTACGACAACCTCGCCTTTCCGCTGCGCTCGCCGGCGCGGAAAATGCCGGAGGACCAGATCCGCCGCCGTGTCGAGGACGTGGCCAAGATGGTGCGCATCCACCACAAGCTGAATAATCGCTCGACCAAACTGTCGGGCGGCGAGATGCAGCGCGTCGCCATCGGCCGCGCTCTGGTGCGCAAGCCGTCGATCTACCTGATGGACGAGCCGCTGTCGTCGCTCGACGCCAAGCTGCGTGCCGATCTCAGGCTCGAGCTGAAGCGCATCCAGGCCGAACTCGGCGCCACAATGCTCTACGTCACACACGACCAGATCGAAGCGATGACCATGGCCGACCGCATCGGCATCCTCGCCGACGGCGTGCTGGTGCAGATCGGTTCCCCGCGCACGATCTATTCTGAGCCGGCAAACCTTCACGTCGCGGCAAGGCTCGGCCAACCGGCAATCAATTTGTTGCCGGTCGGCTTGCTGCCGGATGGCGGCGCGCCGACGGGGACCAGGACGATCGGAGCGCGCACCGAACATCTTTCGATCGAGAAGGCGGCGAACGGCCATGCCGACGGCGTCGTCGATTGGGTCGAGCATCTCGGCGACCAGAACCATCTGCACGTGACGGTGGGGACCAGGAAGCTGGTGACGCTGACCGACCCCGACACCGATCTGGCGCAGGGCGACAAGATCATGATCCGCTATCGCTCGCCGCTGTATTTCGGCGCCGATGGGCGACGGCTGATGTGAGTGCTGCGCGAGTGTTTTCCTGGCACCTTTCAACCGGCAATTTCGGGCACCGGACTGGACCAATTCGATGAAGCATTTTTTCAATCGCAGGGATACGATCGTAACTGAGGCCCTGGACGGCTTTCTCGGCACGACCGGCGCCGGCGATCTCGCTCGCCTCGACGGCTATCCCGAGATCAAGGTCATTCTCCGCGCGGACTGGGATAAGACCAAGGTCAGCATCATCTCCGGCGGCGGGGCCGGGCACGAACCCGCGCATGCCGGTTTCGTCGGCGTGGGCATGCTGACGGCGGCGGTTTCGGGCGAGATCTTTGCTTCGCCGAGCGTGGAAGCAGTATTGGCCGCCATCCGCGCGGTGACCGGTCCCGCCGGGTGCCTGCTGATCGTCAAGAACTATACCGGCGATCGCCTCAACTTCGGCTTGGCCGCCGAGAAGGCGCGCGCGGAAGGCTTTCGCGTCGAGATGGCGATCGTCGCCGACGACATTGCCCTGCCGGACATTGCCCAGCCGCGCGGCGTTGCCGGCACCTTGTTCGTGCACAAGATCGCAGGCTATCTGTCGGAAGCCGGCAACGATCTGGCGACGATTGCCGCTGCGGCGCGCGCCGCGGTGGCGGATATCGTTTCACTCGGCATATCGCTGTCGTCCTGCTCGATCCCCGGCCAGAGCCATGACGAAAGATTTGGCGCCGACGACGCTGAACTCGGCCTCGGCATCCATGGCGAACCGGGCGTTGAGCGGATTGCGGTACAAAGTGCCGAAAGACTGGTTGCGATCATGTCGGAGCGCCTTGCCGCGCGGCTCGATCCCGCCAGCGACTACGCCTTGCTGATCAACAATCTCGGTTCGGTGCCACCGCTGGAAATGTTGCTTGTCGCCAATGCGGTATTGGCATCACCGCTGGCACGAAAGGTGACGCTGACGATCGGGCCTGGGCAGCTTATGACGGCGCTCAACATGAACGGCTTTTCTCTGTCGCTGATCCGGCTCGATGCGCCGCGCGAAGCGGCGTTGCGGGCGCCGGTAGGTCCTCACGCCTGGCTGCCGGCAAGAGCGGTTGGCCCAATGAGCATCGTGCCGATGGCAAAAGCCGCCAGCCTTGGCAACGCGTCGAAAGCCAGCCAGGACGCGCGCACCGAGCGGCTGGTGGTCGCGGTCTGCGAACGGCTGATCTCGCTTGAAGGCGCGTTGAACAGACTGGACGCCAAGGCTGGAGACGGCGACACCGGATCGACTGTGGCGGCCGGTGCGCGCAGCGTGCTAGGCCGCATTGCGACACTGCCGCTCGCCGACCCTGCCGCAACGCTCGCCGCCGTCGGCGACATCCTGAGCGCCAGTATGGGCGGCTCTAGCGGCGTGCTGCTGTCGATCTTCTTCACCGCCGCCGCGCAGGCGCTGCAGTCTGGCGAAACGCTTCCCAAGGCGCTTCTCGCCGGCCTGGATCGGGTGTCCTTCTATGGTGGAGCGAGGATCGGCGATCGCACGATGATCGATGCCCTGGAACCCGCCTTGAGGGCGCTGGATAGGGGGAGTCTGGAAGATGCGGCGGTCGCGGCGCGAAGCGGAGCCGAGGCCACCGCTGCAATGCGCAAGGCCAAGGCCGGGCGGTCCGCCTATATTGGCAGCCAGCTCGACGGCGTGGTCGATCCGGGCGCCTTTGCCGTCGCCGAGGTCTTCACTGCCCTCGCTGCGTTGCTCGAACCCGCTTGACTGGGGAAAAGAATGCTTCAATTGCCGGATATGCAATTTTCTCGTACTGCCGGCAGCGCAGGGGCCAGGAGCATGGGTGACATGGCGGCAGCGGATCTCTCCAAGCTGATCGAGGCGACGGCAAACACCATCGCCGCCCATGCCGAAGAGCTGACCAGGCTCGACCAGGCGATCGGCGACGGCGACCATGGGCTCAACATGAAACGCGGCTTCGAGGCAGTGCGGGCCGAGGCCGGCGCGTTCGCGGCAAAGCCGTTGCCGGAGGCGCTGAAGGCGATCGGCACCAAGCTGGTGATGACCGTCGGCGGAGCCTCCGGTCCCTTGTTCGGCACGCTGTTCATGGCGCTCGGCAAGGAGATTCCCGCCGCGCCGGATCGCGCCGATCTGGCGGCGGCTTTCGGCAAGGCGATCGAAGCAGTGGCCGCCCGAGGCAAGTCGCAGGCCGGGCAAAAAACCATGCTCGACGTGCTGCAGCCGGTGCATGAGGCCCTGCTGGAGGGAAAGACGGCAGCGGACATCGTCGAGATCGCCGACAATGCGGCCGACGCGACCGTGCCGATGAAGGCGCTGCGTGGGCGCGCCTCCTTCCTTGGCGACCGTTCGATCGGTCATATGGATGCCGGCGCACGCTCGACCGCCCTTCTGGTGCGGGCCGTAGCCGAAGCAATCGAGAGGCGCGCATGAGCAATGTCGGCATCGTCATCGTATCGCATTCGCCGCTGGTCGCCGAAGGCACCGCCGACATGGTGCGGCAGATGGTCGGCAACGAAGTGCCGCTTGCATGGTGCGGCGGAAACGGCCATGGCGGGCTGGGAACCAATGTCGAGGCGATCATGGGCGCCATCGACAAGGCCTGGTCGGAGGCGGGTGTCGCGATCCTCGTCGATCTCGGCGGTGCCGAGACCAATAGCGAGATGGCGGTCGAGATGATCGGCGAACCACGCGCCCAGAAGATCATCGTCTGCAATGCGCCGATCGTCGAAGGCGCGGTGATGGCGGCGACCGAGGCTTCCGGCGGCGCCTCGCTCAAGGAAGTGGTGGCGACGGCGCACGAACTGTCGCCGTCGTGAATGAACGGGAATTTTGACAAGCATGTCCGCAGCAGCCGAAGCCAGCGTCCTGATCACCCATGAGGTGGGACTGCATGCGCGTCCTTCGGTGAAGTTCACCAAGCTTGCCAAGACGTTTTCGGCCGACGTCGAGATTGCACTCGCCGCCAACGGGCCGTGGCTCGACGCCAAGAGCATCGTCAAGGTAATGGCTGCGAAAGCGCCGAGAGGTACTGTCCTGCATATCAGAGCCAGAGGGGACGGCGCCGGTGAGGCGGTCGGCGCGCTGGTCGAGCTGGTGCGGCGCGATTTCGACGAAGGCAAGGACCATGCCCGAACCGCTTAGTCTGCAGGGCATTTCGGCATCGGCCGGCTATGCCGAGGGGCCGCTGTTCGATCTGGACCAGGCTGCTGTGCGTTATGTCCGCAAGGCGACTGCCGCGGACGAGAAGGCGGCGCTTGAAGCCGCCATCTCCATTGCCGCAGGCCGGCTCGCGACATTGATCGAAACCAGCGACAGCGAGGCGGCCGGGATCCTCGAATTCCAGCTCGCCATGCTGGAGGACAACGCGCTGACCGGTCCGGCCTTTGCGCACATCGTCGAGGGCATGGCTGCTGATGTGGCTTGGCCAACAGCGCTCGACGCCGAGATCGCCGGCTACGAAACATCCGACCAGGACTATTTCCGGGCGCGCGCGGCCGACATGCGCGATATACGCGACCAGGTGCTACGCGCGCTGACCGGGGGCGGCGACATTGCCGCACCGGCGGGTGCGATCTTCTACGGCGAGGATATCGCACCGACGCGCTTCCTCGAGACCGACTGGAGTGCCGGCGGCGGCATAGCACTTACGGCCGGAAGTGCTGCAAGTCATGTCGCAATGCTGGCACGCTCACGCGGCGTGCCAATGGTGGTGGGGCTTGGGCTCGTGGCGCGTGGGGTGGCCGGGCCCGGTGCTTCGCCGGCTCACCTTGCCGGAATGGCTCTGCTCGATGCCGAACATGGCGGCATCGTGTTGGCGCCTTCGAAAGCGGAGATCGATGCATTCCGACGATCGTCGTTGGCTTTCGCAGCGCATCGCGGCAAAGCGGCAGCCTATCTGACAAGGCCGGCAGCAACGAAGACCGGCATAGCGGTCCGCGTGCAGGTGAATATTGCCGATCCATCCGATGTCGACAGCATCGATGCTGCGGCGTGCGACGGTGTCGGGCTGATGCGGACCGAATTCCTGTTCGGCAAGACGCTGCCGGACGAGGAGACCCAATATCGCGCCTACCGCAAAGTGTTGGAATGGGCAGGCGACAAGCCGGTGACGATCCGTACCGTCGATGCGGGCGGCGATAAGCCTGTGCCGGGCCTGACCGTCGAGGAAGGTAATCCATTCCTTGGCCTGCGCGGGATCAGGCTGTCGCTGGTGCGCCCAGAGGTCTTTCGCGTGCAGATCCGCGCCTTGCTACGCGCCGCCATGCACGGCAATCTGAAGGTGATGTTCCCGATGATCGCCGTTCCGGAAGAGTATGAACACGCCACCGCGCTGTTCGCGGAAGAGCAGGCTGACCTTTTGGCGCGCGGCATCGCGCAAAAAATGCCGCCGCTTGGCATCATGGTCGAGGTGCCATCGGTGGCGATTGCGCCGGAGGCATTCGCCAAGGCCGCCTTCTTCTCGATCGGTTCGAATGATTTGACCCAATACGTGATGGCCGCCGCTCGCGACAATGCGTCGGTCGCACATCTGAATTCGGTCAGGCATCCGGCCGTACTCCGGCTGATCGCCTCGGTTGCCGCCTTCGGCCGCGAGCATAATGTCCCGGTCAGCCTGTGTGGCGACGCCGGCGGCGACCCCGCCTCGATCCCGGCGCTGCTTGAAACTGGCCTGCGTGACCTCTCCGTCGCTCCCGCCCAACTCGCGATGGCCAAGGCGGCCATCGCGGACGTTTCGATCTAGGCCCCGGCATGTCAGACAAAGCGTCGCAATCCGGCCCCGAAGAGGCGATCCGCGCCTACAAGACGATCCTGTCGCAGGTGATCGACCAGCGCCCGTCCGGCATGCGCCAGCGCCTCGCCGATGCGCTGGGCAAGCATCGCAGCTTCGTCACGCAGATTTCCAGCCCCGCCTATTCGACGCCCATCCCGTCGAAGCATTTGCCGGCTATCTTCTCCGTCTGCCATTTCAGCCCGGCCGAACGCGATCATTTCCTTGACGCCTACCATCGGGCGCATCCGGGAAAGATGTCGCTGGCTGCAGGCATGCGCAAGACACGGCATGTCTCGCTGATCGTTCCCGATTTCGGCGACGATAAGCAGAATGCAGCGCTCGACCGGGCGGTCAATGATTTCATCCAGAAGATCACCAGCATCGCCGGCAAGGGCAGCTGACGCTGGGCTATTTCGGAAGGACAGCCATGAAGAAATTTCTGAATTCGGTCGATACGGTGCTGACCGAGAGCCTCGACGGCTTCGTTGCCGCGCATGCCGATATCCTGGCGCTCGGCGAGGAGCACAAATTTGTCCGCCGCAAGGTGCTCAAGCCGGGCAAGGTGGCGCTGATCTCCGGCGGCGGCTCGGGTCACGAGCCGCTGCATGGCGGGTTCGTCGGGCACGGCATGCTGGATGCCGCCTGCCCCGGCCAGGTATTCACCTCGCCGACGCCTGACCAGATGATGGGGGCCGCCGATGCCGTCAATACGGGCGCCGGCTGCCTGTTCATCGTCAAGAACTACGAGGGCGACGTGATGAATTTCGACATGGCCGCTGAAATGACGGAAGGCGTGATGCAAATTGTGACCAATGACGACGTCGCGGTCGAAAACTCGTCCTACACCACCGGCCGGCGCGGCGTCGCCGGTACGCTGGTGGTCGAGAAAATCGTCGGCGCGGCGGCCGAACAAGGCATGCCACTGGAGTCTTTGAAGGCGCTGGGCGAGCGCATCAACGGCGCGACGCGCTCGATGGGCGTGGCACTGACCAGTTGCACCGTGCCGGCGGCGGGCAAGCCGACCTTCGACATCGGCGACGGCGAGATGGAGTTCGGGGTCGGCATCCATGGCGAGCCGGGAAGGCGGCGTGACACATTGAAGAGCGCCGATGCCATCACCGAGGAGATCTGTACCGCAATCCTGGGTGACCTGGGCGACGGTGCCAGAGGCCAGGCGCTACTCTTCGTCAATGGCTTTGGCGGCACACCGTTGATGGAGCTTTATCTGATGTATAACAGCGCCCGCAAAATCTTCGAGAAGCACGGCGTGACGGTGGCCCGGTCGCTGGTCGGGTCCTATGTGACCTCGCTCGACATGGCCGGCTGTTCGATCACGCTGAGCATGCTCGACGACGAGGCGGCTGTTTGGTGGGATGCCCCGGTACATACGGCCGCGCTGCGCTGGGGCATGTAGCGGCGGAGAATGCCCCAGAAATAGTCGGTGATAAAACCGACATCGGCAACGCCGCACATCACCAGACAGTTGCCCTCCTCACCCAGCGTAAGATAAAGAATCTGCGGGTTTGGGGAGTTCGAGCATGCGTTACAATTGGGATCGGGCGCCGACGGGTTTCGAGCGTCATGGAAAGGTGCTGGCAGCCGCCTTGCTGATCGTCGGCGGGGTCGGCCTTATGCTCGCTGCGCTGCCGCTTTAGGGACAACAACTCGGGTAGCTTCTGAGCGCGTTGCCTCAGTGCACCTGGCCAGTCACGGCGAGGAAACGGCGGTCACGTCCCTCAAATCCCTGGCTGAAGCGCTGCACGAGCACGACAAGCACGCCCGGTTTCCCATCCGGGGTGAATGCGTAAGATTCCGACAGGCTGTAGGAAGTCGGGCAATTCCTCAAACCGGGCACCGCCTTGTCCTCATGCAGCAGCTTGATCGGCTTGCCGTCCTGACCCTGCAGCGTCAGGCGAAAGCCGAGCGCCTTGCCGGTCGTTTCGCCTTGCTGCGTCCCGTCGAAACTCGATGAACAATCCGCCGTGCTGTCGGCAAGGATCTGCTCGAGCTGGATGGTCGAGATGCCAAGCTCGTCATAGGCCGGCGAAAGCCATTTCTGCGAAACCTGCTCGAGGCGCGCAATGTCGTTGTAGGCGACCAGGTCGTCGGGAAAGGTGAATTTGTCTAAGCCCGTCCGCTCGCCGCGCGGCGCTATGGCATATTTGGCCAGCAAGGGCGCCGCCTGCGCCGCGGCACGCTCCCGCGCCTGCGCAAGCGTCAGTGTCGCATCCTCCGTCTCGTCGACGATGACGATCGGCTTGCCGCCGGCGAACTCATCGGTGCGCGTGTCGATGATGTCGATCTCCGACCAGCCCGAATCCGAAGCACCGGCATCGAGCGTGCCGTACTGTTCGAAGGCGAAGTAGTTACCGTCTGGCGAAAAGCCGATGATGCGCCGTGCCGCCGCATCGCCGGCCTGAGCAGCTGAAGCGAGCACCGCCGCCAGGGTCGCAACGGCGGCAAATTCAAGCCCGTATCGCAGTTTCATCGCGCCCTGCCCCCATGTCGAAAATTCGGCCGATATCAGCCCCGCAGATCACGACGACCCTGCATTTGCGGCCGAATTAGAACGACGGCAAACGTAAAGCACAAATACATGGTTACAGAAAGCAGCATACGCTATTTCAAGGACTGCAAACATTCCTGGGGAGGAAGCTGGATGGCGTCACGCTACCATGAGGTCTATGACGACTGGAAACGCGACCCGGAAAAATTCTGGGCCGATGCGGCGAGTGCAATCGACTGGTTCTCGCCCTTCGAGGCCGTGTTCGACGCCAATGCCGGCGTCTATGGCCGATGGTTCAACGGCGCCTCGTGCAACACCTGCTTCAATGCCGTCGATCGTCATGTGGCGGGCGGCCGTGCCGACCAGATCGCGTTGATCCATGACAGCGCGATTTCGGGCACAATCAGGAAATTCACGTATGCCGAGTTGAAGCGCGAGGTGGTCGCGCTGACCTCGGTGCTCAAGAATCGTGGCATCCAAAAAGGCGATCGCGTCATCATCTACATGCCGATGGTGCCGGAAGCAGCTTTCGCCATGCTTGCCTGCGCGCGGATCGGCGCCGTGCATTCGGTGGTCTTCGGCGGCTTTGCCTCGCATGAGCTCGCCGCCCGCATCGACGACGCCAAGCCGAAGCTGATCATCTCCGCTTCCTGCGGCCTGGAACCAGGGCGCGTCGTCGCCTATAAGCCGCTGCTCGACAAGGCGATCGAGATGTCGCGGCACAAGCCGGAAAGCTGCCTCATCCTGCAGCGCGACCAATTGCGCTGCGAGCTCAGGGCAAACTACGACATCGACTATGCCGACGCCGTGGCGCGTGAGCGGGCCGCCGGCGCCAATGTCGACTGCGTTCCGGTGCTTGCCACCGATCCGCTCTACATCATTTACACGTCGGGGACGACCGGCCAGCCGAAGGGAATCGTGCGCGACAATGGCGGCCATATGGTCGCGCTGAAATGGTCGATGGAAAACGAGTTCGGCGTCAAGCCGGGCGAAGTGTTCTGGGCGGCTTCCGATGTCGGCTGGGTGGTCGGCCATTCCTACATCGTCTACGGCCCGCTGCTGCATGGCTGCACGACCGTGCTGTTTGAAGGCAAGCCGGTCGGCACGCCCGACGCCGGCACCTATTGGCGTGTGATCGCCGAGCATGGCGTGGTCGCAATTTTCACCGCACCAACCGCCTTTCGCGCCATCAAAGGACAGGACCCGAAAGGCGAATTCGTCCCGAAATACGACCTGTCCAAATTCCGCACGCTGTTCCTCGCCGGCGAGCGCGCCGATCCGGAAACCATCAAATGGGCGGAGCAGAAATTGAACGTGCCGGTGGTCGACCATTGGTGGCAGACGGAAACAGGCTCGCCGATGACGATCAACCCCGCCGGACTGGGCCTGTTGCCGGTCAAATACGGCTCGCCCGGCGTGCCGATGCCCGGCTACGACATCCGCGTGCTGGACGATGCCGGGCATGAGGTCAAGCGCGGCACGCTTGGCAATGTCGTGGTGAGATTGCCGTTGCCCCCCGGCTGCCTGCCGACGCTGTGGAATGCCGACGAGCGGTTTCGCCAAGCCTATCTCGAGGAGTTCCCCGGCTTCTACAAAACCGCGGATGCCGGCATGATGGACGATGACGGCTATCTCTATGTCATGGCCCGCACCGACGACATCATCAATGTCGCCGGCCACCGGCTGTCGACCGGTGCCATGGAGGAGGTGCTGGCCGCGCATCCCGACGTTGCCGAATGCGCCGTCGTCGGTATTGCCGATGCTATGAAAGGCCAGGTTCCACTCGGCTTCGTCGTGCTGAATGCCGGCGTCGACCGCGACGCCGGCATCATCGAAAACGAGGTGGTCACGCTGGTGCGCGACCGGATCGGCCCGGTCGCTGCCTTCAAGACGGTGGTGACGATCAAGCGCCTGCCTAAGACGCGCTCCGGCAAGATCCTGCGCGGCACCATGCAGAAGATCGCCGACAAGGAGGAATGGGCCATGCCGGCAACGATCGACGACCCGGCCATCCTCGACGAGATCACCGCCGCGCTGAACCGCCGCGGCATCGGCCTGTAAGAGGCCGAAGCCGAGTTGCGTCCGAAGCTCCGGTATGGAACGACCGGCGCCAGACATGGTATCCACGCGGTGTGTCGTCATGTTGCTTCGGAATCGAGACGCACACACAGCCATGCGAGATGCCATACGTGACCCTGTTCCAGCGATCGAGAAAGCCCCAGGCCGCGGCACGCCGGCGGCTGGAGATCGATATGCGGGGCACAATCGTCTACGCGATCGGCGACGTGCATGGCTGCTACAAGGAACTCCGCGCCCTGGAGCAGAAGATCCTGCTCGATTCGGTGCCCTTCGAAGGAAGAAAGCTGATCATCATGCTCGGCGACTACGTCGATCGTGGGCCTCAGTCGGCGCGTGTGCTCGATCATCTGCTGGCGCCGCCGCTCCATGATTTCCAGCGCATCTGCCTTGCCGGCAACCACGAAGTCGTGATGCTGAACTATCTCGACGGGATCATTTCGAGAGAGTCGTGGCTGGCGATAGGCGGCCTGCAAACGCTGTTTTCCTACGGCGTCGACCCGTCGCGCATGGCCGATCTCTATGGGTCAAGCGACGAGGTTGACCGGCGCATTCGGGAGATCATCCCCGCCGGCCATGTCGGCTTCATGCGCGCGCTGCCGGTCATGGTCTATTCGGCGAAATTCGTGTTCGTTCATGCCGGCATCAGGCCCGGCATCGAACTGGCCGCGCAGGACGAGGAAGACCTGCTCAACATCCGCTCGGAGTTTTTCGACGCCGCGCATCTTCTCGACCGCTATGTCGTGCACGGACATACGCCGGTCGAGGTTCCGAAGCTCGAGGGACGCCGGCTCGGCATAGATACCGGCGCCTTCCAAACCGGCCGGCTGACCGCCCTCAGGATCGTCGACAACCGCGCCAAGTTCATATTTTCCTAAGCGCGATATCGTCGCTCAGGCGGCTGCCTTGGTGCGTGCTTCCGATTTTTCCAGATAGTAGCTCGAATATTTGTCGAAGAATTTTTCCGAGCCGCCGATCGCGCCATACTTGGGCAGTTTCTTCAGTTCGACCTTGTTCAGCACCGCGCCAATGATCTTCTTGGCGATGTAGGGCTCCGAGCTGAGCACGGATTGCACCATCGCACGCGGCGTGCGTCCCCACTCGGTGACCAGCACGAAGCCGTCGACAAGCGGAGCGAAGGCCTTGGCGTCGACGACAGGCCCGAGTGGCGGCAGATCGACGATGATGTATTCGAAGGTTTCCTTGGCGTTGTCGATGAAGCGGCGCATGCCGGCTGAAGACAGAAGCTCGCTTGTATGCGAAAACTGGCCACGTAGGACGGCCGGGATGATCGCCAGCTTGGTCTGCCGATCGATCTTGCCGACCGATTGCCAGGTCTGCCCGCTCACCACCGCTTCCATCAGGCCCTGCTCGGCCTCCATGCCAAGGCTGCGGCTGAGGCCGGGATTGCGCAGGTCGCCGTCGATCAGCAGCGTTTTCGATCCGTTGGCGGCAAGCAGTCCGGCAAGATTGGCCGCCACCGTCGACTTGCCTTCGCCGGGAAGCACCGAGACCACACCGATGACCCGGCTGCCCTGGCCTTCAATCACGACGTCGAAGGCAATCTTTGCGTTGCGCAGCGTCTCGGAGAACATCGATGCCGGCGCATCGACGGTTACTCGCATGCGCGCACGTTTTTCGGCTGCCGACAATGTTTTGGAGGGCTGGGATTTGGAGGACTTGGCGGTCCTGGATTCGACGACCTTGACGTCGGGCTGACCTCCGTCGCGCTGGTCGTCCTTGCCAGCCTTGCCGATGACCGGCAGGTAGCCGAGGAATTTGAGGCCGACGCGGTCGCGCACATCCTCGCCGGTCCTGAAGAAGCGTTCCCTGAATTCATTCAGGCCACCAACCCCTGCTCCCATCATTATGCCAAGCGCCAGCGAAAGCCCCAGCACGATAGCCGTGCGCGGGGTTGCGGCCGACTGCGGCATCGTCGCGTCCGAGATGACCCGGATCTTGCCGACTGGGAAGGATTGCTGCTGGGCGGCCTCCTCATAGCGGTTCAGGAACGTCTGGTAGAGCGTCGACAGCGCCGTCGCCTTCTGGTCCAGCTCACGCAGCTTGACCTGCGACTGGTTGTCGATGGAGCTCTTGCCAGCCGCCAAGGCGACATTTGCGCGGAGCGCGGTTTCGCGCGCCAGAGCGACCTCGTATTCGTTGCGGTAGCTTTCGGTCAGTTGCTTCAGCTCGCCGAAAATCTGCGCGGATATGTCGGCCTTCTCCTTGGCGAGCGCGACGGCCTGCGGATGTTGCGGGCCGAAATTGGCTTCGACGTCCTGCTGCCGCTTGGCGACGGTGAGATAGCGGTTCTTCAGCGTCGTGATGACCGAGCTGCTCGGCTGGTCATTCGATATCGCAGCGTCCTTGAACGCATTGTCCGAGCCGCTTTCGACGATCGACTTGTACTGCTGATAGCGGGCGCCGGCACGTGCGGTATCGGCCTGCGCGACGATCAGCTGGGTGTTGAGATCGGACAATTGCTTGTCGCTGATCAACTGGCCGTCATTGACAGCCAGTCCATGTTCGGCCCTGAACTTTTCGACCGCCAATGCGGCCGCCTGGGAGCTCTCGCGGAGCTCGGTCAGCCGGCCTTGCAGCCAGACCGCCGCCCGTTCGGTCGCGTCGAAGCTGGCATCGAGCTGATCGGCGAGATAGGCATCGGCATAGGCCTTGGTGATGGCGGTCGCAAGCGCCGGATCCGTCGCCTGGAAGGAGATGCTGATGACAAAGCTTCGGCCGATCCGCTCGGCGTCGAGTTGGTTCTGCAGCTTGAAGATTGCGTAGTCGCGGGGCGACGACGATGCGGTGATCGCGTCACGCGTCGCAGGATCAAGCTGAGTGACATCGGTTGTGCTAGCGGCGCGCTTGGGGCGGACCGACTGGATGATACCGCGCACAAAGCTTGCGACCTTCGAAATGGCCGATGTCGGAGGGTTCATGAAAGCGTCGTTCTGATCGAGCTTCAGCTTGTCGACGACCACCCCCGCCAGCCTGGCCGACTGCAAAATTTCGATCTGGCTTAGAACGGCGGAGTCGGTCTGCATGCTGACCGACGCCGCCGAAATGTCGTCGACGACCTTGTTCAATCCTTCGTCGATCAGCACGCTGCTCGTCGCCACATAGGTAGGAGGCGTCGTCTGCAAATAGAGCACGCCGAGAAAGAGACCGATGACGGCGCAGGCGGCAACCACTTTCGCCTGCCGCGCGGCCATGCCAAGCAGGCGCTCGATGTCGATGAAGTCTTCGGCGTTTGCCGCATTTGAAGCCGGCAACGGCGTCCTCTTGTCGACAGGAAAATTGGCATAGTTCATCTTCGGTCCAATTCTAGTTTGCAGGCGCTACCGCCTCGAAGGTCGGGACATAGGGTGCAAACCTTGCGCCGGACAGTGCGCGTTACGCGCGGCGCAACGGCCTGTCCTGCGTCATCAGCCGCACACACAATGCCTCAAAAAAATGGACATTATGCGGCTTCTTCCCGACGCTGATGCGACCGGACGAATTCCTGCAGCATCTCGAAGATCGGGCCCTTCATATCCTCCCGCGCCAGCGCGAAAGCCACGTTGGCCTGGATGAAGCCCTCCTTCGAGCCGCAGTCGAACATGCGGCCGTCGAAAGGCTGGGCGAAGAAGGCCTGGGTCTGTGCGAGACGCACCATTGCGTCGGTCAGCTGGATCTCGTTGCCGGCGCCCCGTTGCTGGCTGGCCAACAGCGAGAATATCTCGGGCTGCAGGATGTAGCGGCCGTTGATGTAGAAGTTCGACGGCGCATTGGCAGGAGCCGGCTTTTCGACCATGGCCGTCACCTCGAAGCCCGTACCGACATCCGCGCCGCGCCCGACAATGCCGTATTTGCTGGTCTCGGTCGGATCGCACCGCTCGACGGCGATAACGTTTGCGCCAGTCTGCGCATAAAGATCGGCGACCTCGGCGAGACACCCGCGCCCGCCGAAGGACACCATGTCCGGCAAAAGCAATGCGAAGGGTTCGTCACCGATGACTTCGCGCGCGCACCAGACGGCATGGCCGAGGCCTTGCGGCGACTGCTGGCGGATGAAGCTCGTCGCGCCGGCGACGGGAAGCAGGCTTTCAAGCGATTCGAGTTGCGCCTTCTTGCCGCTCTGCTCCAGGGTTCCGATCAGTTCAGGATGCAGGTCGAAATAGTCTTCGATCACCGCCTTGTTGCGGCCGGTGACGAAAACGATGTGCTCGATGCCGGCCTCAAACGCCTCGTCAACCGCATATTGCACGACAGGCCTGTCGACCACCGGCAGCATTTCCTTCGGCATGGACTTGGTCGCCGGCAGGAACCGCGTTCCAAGCCCCGCCACCGGTATGACTGCCTTCCTGACTTTTTTCATTGCATGTTCCTTCTGAGGAGATCGATTTCAACCTGTCGCAGGCGGCGAAAACTGTCTTCATCCATTCGCCTGCAGCCCTTCACCTCCCCGCCACCACGGCAAACTGTGCCGCTACCCTTCGCAGCCGGACGGCGATCGGCATGCCCATATGCCGAACCGCCGCCGGATCGCTGAGCGCCGTCCATATCGCCTTGAGCGGCGATCGCGCCTTGATGTGCTGAACCAGCGACAGGAATGATGCCGCCCGGCGCAGGCTGCGAGCGCGCCTGGCGAACGCCACCTCGGCCGCAGCATCCATGGAATGGGTCGCGGCGAAGGTGGCATCGGCCCTGCGCATCGCCTCGACGTGATGAAGTTCGAGCACCCGGGAGATGGAACCCGTGCGAATGTGGTAGATATAGCCCGTCGTCGGCTCGACCACGCATTTGCCGCCTTTGGCCAGAGCACTGGCCAGGAGGATATAGTCTTCGCCAATGATCAGGCTTTCATCGTAGCGAAGCCCGTTCTCGTTCAGGAACCGGCGCTGGAAGATCGGCTTGAGATAGCCGAGATTGAACCTCGATTCGAAGAGGACGTTGCCGCCGATGAAATCCGCCAGCGAGATTTCACCGAGCCCTTCCAGATAGTCGGCCGGGAACATCGTCTCTTCGGCAACGCCATCCTCGCGAACGACCTGCAGATTATCGACCGCGATCTCGGCGCCCGCTTTCTCCGCGCGTTCGATCATGGTGCAGATTCGCCCGGGATAGACCGCGTCGTCCGAATCTAGGACCGCGACCCACCTGCCGCGAGCAAGCTCAAGGCCGGCATTCCTGGCGCCACCGGGGCCACTGTTTTGCTCAAGCGCGACAACGCGTACGATGTCTTCGGGATAGGATCTCGCCAGGTCGAGCGTCCGGTCGCGCGACTTGTCGTCGACGACGATGACCTCGACGCTGACATTGCGCTGGGCGACGGCGCTGGCAATCGCCCGATCGATGGTCGCCTCGGCATTGTAGGCGGCAATCACGAAGCTCACGTCAGGCTGCACGCTTGCCCCCTTGCTGCGGCGAAGACAGGCCGTATTGGCGGATTTCACGAACCCCGACGAGGCCGCTGACGACGCCGACATGCATAATGCCGCGAAGCAGGCTGCGGTTCCGGCGTACGGGGTCGATGGCGACCGGAATTGCCGACAGGAAACTGTAGCCGGCCTTTGCCGCGGCAATTCCGACTTGCTTGAGCCGGGCAAGGCCGTGTGCGTTGCGCCCCAGAAGATGACCGTGCGTCTGCCCGACGCGGAACCGGCGGCGGCCGAGCCAGTCGAATGCCGCCCTGGCAGGTGGCACCGCTTCGTCGACCCGAGCCTCCGGCGAAAAGGCGATGCGGCCGCCGGCCTTGACCATCTGGTCGAAGAATTCCGTGTCTTCGCCGCCGGTCTGGCCACGTGCCAGGCTGAAGCGCCGGCCGCGCAGGCTCTCAGCACCAATCCTGAGCAGGACGTTGCAGGTGTAGCCGGTGCGGATCTCGCCGCTCAACCAGACCGGCAAGGTCGAGTGGAAATCACCTTTGCGCATCCAGGCGGGCGCATCCGGCAGGTAACGGGCTTGCACCGGCCCAAGCACCGTCGCAGCACCAGTTGCTTCCGCCGTCGCAACCAGTTCGGCAAGCCAGCCAGCGGTAGCTATCTCGTCGTCATCGATAAAGGCGACGAAATCCGCCGCACTGGCATCGAGGCAGGCGTTGCGCGCGATCGAGATGTTGCGGGCCGGAGCGTGCCGGTAGGTCACCGGCAGCTTCAACTCCCCCGCCAGCTTGGCGACCAGCGTTTCAGCCGTCGGCGTATCGTCGTTGTCCGCGATGATGACACCGACGTCGAACCCCGTGGGCATATCCATGGCCGCTATGGAGCTAAGCGTGTCGGCAAGCTCCGGCCGGCGAAATGTGCAGACGCAGATATCGATGCTTCGATTTTTCCTGACCGGGTCCATCACGCTACCCCGCGCTGCGGTCGCGGTGCGAGCAGTTGCAGCCAGAAACCGACCGACCAGCCGAAATGCATGACCATTGCCGAGACCCCGGCAAGCGCAATGTCGGCTTTGCGCTGGCTGACGGCGGTCCAAAAGCCGTAGCCGAGGCAGACCGACGCCCATAGCAAAAACGGCACGGCCGCCAGCCAGTGGACGAAGGAAAAGGCGGCGAGAAGAACCACGGGGAACACCAGAAGCGGCACCATCTGCCGGATCTTCGGGATCATGCGGTGCTTGAGAACGTTCCTCGCCCGGCCACGGCCATAGCCGAGATACTGAAAATAGAGGCCCTTCAGCGAGGAGCGCGGGTAGTAGATCATTTGCGTCTTGCCGGTCATCCAGATGCGGTAGCCGGCCTGGCGGAGCCGATAGTCGAGTTCGGCATCCTCATTGTGGCTGAACGTCTCGTCATAGCCGCCGACCGCGGTGAAGGCCGATATCCGCATCAGCGCATGGTGGCCATGATCGACCCATTCCCCCGCCGAAAGGTGCCGGTGCTTGGAGCCGCCGGTGCCGAGCCTGGAGTTCTGCGCCGCCGCCGCTGCTTTCTGCACCATGCCGCTGCCACTGGTCAGCATCGAGACGACGACCGAATCCGCGCCGGTGGCCTGCGCTTCTTCGACCAGCCGGTCGCAATAATCCGCGGGATAGCCGCCATGCGCGTCGATGCGAATGAGATAGTCGACGCCGTTCCCGAGTCTGGCGACGGCGAGATTGATCGCCGCGCTCTGCAAGCGCTTTTCATTGTGCAGCAGGATCACCCGCTGATCTTTTGCGGCGATGTCCGCGACGATCGTCCTGGTGCCGTCCGTGCTGCCGCCATCGGCAACGATGATCACGGCGCCCAGCCTCTCGGCCACAGGGCGGAGCTCTCGAAGCAACGTGCCGATATGGGCCGCTTCGTTCAGGCACGGAACCACGATCATGCAGGATGGAATGTCGGTTTGCGTCATCGGCAGTCCTTCTATGCCAATGCTTCGGCAGCATATGGACCGGGAGCCGCAGTCAGCCCGCGGAGCTTTTCGACGAGCGCCCGGCAATCGGCGCGGTCGTAGCTCCAGGTGCGCGGATTGCGGGCGAGAACACGCGCCTTCAATGTCTCGAACCGATGCTGCTCAATCGTGCCGACGGCGGCTTCGAGCGCCTCGGGCGTGGCTTCTGGCAAAAGAACCCCAATGCCTTGCCGGTCGAGGAATCGGCCGGTTTCGGTGGCTCCCATCGAAATCGGCACGGCTCCGAAGCGGCAGCCCTCATAAAGCCGGTTGGGCAATAGCCATTCGGAGTTCAGGCCCTGCTCAAAAAAGTCGATGGCCCAGGAAAAGTGAACCTCGCGGTAGATCGCCGCCATATCCTCGGGATTGCGGTAGGGACCGCCAAACGAGAGCCAGGGCTCCGATTCGACGAAACCGTGGAAATCGGGAAATTCGGACAGCGCCGGCCGGCCCCTGAGGACGATTTCAAAGCGGCCGTCGAGGCGGCGCGAGAAGTCGGCCAGAAGCTCCAGGGAACGGCGGCAGCGGAGCGCCCCGAACCAGCCGATCCGCCAAGGCGGCGCAACGGGGTTCTCCGGCGCCGCCCGGTCATCCAGCGGGGGCGCGGCCGGCTCGAAATACTTGTTTTCGAGCAGTTCGACCGGGGCGGCAATCTGTCCGAACGGCTTGAAATAGTTGGCGATGAAGGCCGGAGAGCTGGTCACCAGAAGCTTCACATCCCTGGCCAGGAAGCGTTCTGCGCCGCGCATCGCCCAGCCCAGCGGATCGTCGCGAAGCAGCAGGCGATGAATGTCCAGGCACTCGTAGACGATCGGCACCGTTGCCTGGAAGGCCGACCTCGCGCGGCGGGCAAGCGCCAGCATTTCCAGATTGCGCGCGATAATGAGGTCGGGCCGTGGCATTGAGCCCAGCTTCGAGCCGGTCGAGACCACCGCCTTCATGATCGCGGCCAGACGTTGGGCGAATCGGCCATCACGAGTCGGGCCGAGATCGATCGGCTGCAAGCCCTCGACATCAGCAACTGCGCTTGCCGTACGACGAAAGCCGGCCAGCGTAACCTGGGCGCCGCCTGCCTTGAGCATTATGATCCGCCGGCGCACTGCCGGGTCGGAGACGTCGTGTACCAAGTACAAGACATGCAGCATGAAAACTCGACCGCTGTTGGCCCGCCCGCTACGATGCTAGTACAGCTCTTGCTGCATCGCAACATTTTTGGTTGCAGCGTAGCAAAGATCCACATTTTTTGTTGCACTGCAAAATCGATGGGTTAATCTCGCTCTGCTTGGGCCGCATGGACCGCGCGTTGGCCTGCCATCGGGCTGCGCGCCAATAATCACGACGCGAGGACCATCGTTGGCGTGCAGCATTTTCGGCCAACCCGCCTGCAATCCGCCCCCTTCGCACCCGTCGATGGAAGCACGGGACTACTCACGAAATGAGGTCATTCCATGAAGATCGCGGTTGAAAACACCGTCTGCCTGAATACCGGGGATGCAGCGATCCTCCTGGCGATCCGCCATGTTTTCAAGACGATCGTGCAAGAAGATATCCAGTTCTACGTCTTCGACAGCCAGCCGGAGGTGGCGGCGAGGCTCTACACGAAGAAGGACTATCCGGATCTCGCATTCCACAAGCTGCTGTCGGAATCGCTGTTCCGCTACAAATACGGCAGCGGACTGAAGAACCTGTTCAAGCCGCTCTACAATCGGCTCGTGCTCACTGCCCTGCGGCGGTTCGGCACCGGCGTTCTCGGGCGTTTTTTCAGCCCAAGCAATCGCCGTGGTCTCGACATCTACAGAGACGCCGACCTCGTGGTCACGACAGGCGGAACCTATCTCGTCGAGACCTACAATCTGGAGCGGCGGCTCAATCAATTCCGGATTGATGCGATTCTGGGCAAGGACCCCGTCTTCTTCACGCAATCGCTCGGCCCGTTCAACAAAAGTTACAATCGCCAGGAGTTGAGCCCGATCTTCGACCGGAGCCCGCTCATCCTGCTGCGCGACGAACGTTCGAGAGGCCACATTGTGGACATGGTGAAAGACCCCGGCAAATGCCACGTCGTGGCCGACGCCGTCTTTGCCCTGGCCGACACCGACAGGATCGGAAAAATTCTGGCCTCCGGCCAGTCGACAACCGTCACCGGCCGCGTCGCCATTTCCGTCCGTCACTGGAACTATGTCAGCGACGGCGAGGGTGGCATGCGCCGCTACATCGACTCGATCCGCGAGATCGCGACCATCCTGGTCAGGGACCACGCCAAGGAGGTCACCTTCGTCTCCACCTGCCAGGGCGTGCCGGAATACGCCCATGATGATTCCAAGACGGCGCGGACGATTGTTGCCGAACTCGATCCGGAGATCGCCAAGCATGTCAGCGTGGACGCTTCGTTCCACACGCCGGAGCAACTGATGGCACTGGTGAAGGGCTTCGACTTCGTCGTCGCAACGCGCATGCACATGATGATCATGTCGCTCTGCGTCGGCACGCCGGTGCTGCCGATTGCCTATGAATTCAAGACCAAGGAACTTGCCAAGCGGATCGGCGTCGCCGACCTGCTGCTCGACATCGACACGGTGACGCCCGAGGAAGCGAGCGAGAAGCTCGGCAGACTTACCGCCAATCTCGACCTCTATCGCAGGACGAGCCTTCAGGCAGTACTTGAGGAGCATACGTCGGCGATGTCGGCGGGTGCGCTGTTGAGGCCGGTGATTGCCGGCCTAGCGGGCGTTGCGCATGGCGCTGGAAAGCGTGCTGAACAGGGCGCTGCGCGACTGGCGAAGGGCAAGCATGAGGACCAGTCCGATCGAATAATTGAGGGCAACCGCCAGGACCACCGCGAGCAGGTCTGACTGGCCGGTCAGCGATGCCGGCAACTCGCGGTAGACGGACCAGGCAAGCAGCGACGAGGCTATGAAAAGCCCCTGCATGACCAGGAAGTCGGCTGCGGTCACCGGGCCGACCCGGTGGACAAGAACGGCAAGTACCGGGACG
Source organism: Mesorhizobium sp. WSM4830 (assembly GCF_055811495.1). Taxonomy (NCBI): domain Bacteria; kingdom Pseudomonadati; phylum Pseudomonadota; class Alphaproteobacteria; order Hyphomicrobiales; family Phyllobacteriaceae; genus Mesorhizobium; species Mesorhizobium sp. WSM4830. The sequence continues at coordinate 51,805 of NZ_JBVVQI010000011.1, forward strand.
CGCAGCACATAGCCGCTGATCGCGTAGGCCGCCGCGACACCGACGGCGCCCCAGTGCAATCCGATGATGAAGGCGGCGACCGTCGTCAGCGACGAGTAGATGCCCCAGTGGAACATGGTCTTGGTCTTGCCCTGGCAGATGAAGATCCATCCGGTGGTGCTCGAGACGGACTGGATCAGGCTGGCAATGCCCAGCCAGGCGAAGATCGGCGCCACCGCCGTCCAGCGCTCGCCGAAGAGAAGCCCGACGACCTGGTCCGACGTCAACGTCAGCGCCGCGATGCCGGGCATGGTGATGGCCGCCAGCATCCAGTTGGTTCGCACATAGATATCGCGAAACCGTGCCTTGTCCTCATGGATGCGGCTCAGCAGCGGCACCATCACGCGTGTCAGCGGCTGGTTGATGTTCTGCAGCGGAAACAGCAGGAGCTTGTAGGCGCGGTCATAGTAGCCGAGTTCGATCGCGCCCGAATATTTTCCGATCAGGATGTTGTCGAGATTGCGCGAGAAGAAGTTGGCCAGATTGAAGCCGGTCAGATTGGCGCCGAACGATAATATGTCGGTATCGACCTTCAGGTCCGGCCGTGACGGCGTCCAGCGCGCCACCTGCCATGCCGCGGCGAGCGCGACAACAGCCGAAACCGCCGGGCCGATGACCAGCGACCAATAGCCCAGCCCCGCATAGGCGGCCACTGCGGTAGTCGCAAGTCCGGCAGCGGCGGTAATCACATCGTTCAATGCGAGCTGGCCAAAGCGCAAATGGCGGTTCATCAGCGCCAGCGGCACCGCGGCGAGACTGCCAAGAAGCAGCGGCAAGGCAGAGCCGATGGTGATCCCGACCATGCGTTGATCGCCATAGAAGGCAGCGATGGCGGGCGCGAGGCATGCAACCACCACGGCACTGCCCAGCCCCACCAACGCACTGATCCAGAATACCTGGTTGAGCTGCTCGGTGCTGATGTCCTTGCGCTGGACCACGGCCTGCTGCAGGCCAAGGTTTTGAAGCAGTCCGACAAAGGCCACGATCGGCCCGACGGAAGCCACCAAGCCGAAATCCTCGGGCACGAGCAGACGCGCAAGCACGATGACCGAGAGAAACTGGATCGCCATCTTGAAGCCTTGCGCGCCGATCGTCACCACGCCGCCGCGCAGGGCGACGCGACCGAACTGGGGGGGCGGGTTGGCATTCATGCCGGGTGCCTGGCTTCGGCCAGCTGGGCAACGATCTGCGCAAAACGTTCGTTGAGCACGTCCGCGTTGAAATCCTGCTCGATCTTACGGCGCGCCGCACGTGCGATGCGTTCGCATTTGTCCGGGTTCTCGGCCACCCAGACAAGCTTGCGGGCCAACGCCGCAACGTCTCGCTCCGGTGCGAGGAAACCTGTCTCCTGATCCTCGATCAGCTCGGGGATGCCCGAGTGATAGGTGCTGACCACGATCAGTCCGGCGGCCATGGCCTCCATCAGCGCCACCGGAATACCCTCTAGATCGCCGTCTCGCGCGGCAACGCTGGGCAGCAGGAATACGTGGGCATCTCGCAGGCGGTGCTTGACCTCGGCGTGCGGACGCGGCCCGAGGAAAGTCACCCGGTCGGCAATGCCGAGATTTGCGGCGAGCTTCTTCAACTCTTCCAGCAATTCGCCACCGCCAATTACCGAATAGACCCAGTCACGCCGCGGCAGGCTGGCCAGCGCCCGAAGGGCGAATTCGATGCCCTTCTTTTCGGTCAGCCGGCAGACCGAGATGAAGGACAGTGTGTCCCGTTCCCAGGAACGCCAATGGTAGCCGATCTCACCGGGCCGCACGCCCATATGGTGAACCATGACCTGCGCGGGGGGTGCGCCGACGCCGATCAGGGCGTCGCGAAAAAACGCGTTCACCGGCAGCTGGAGAACGCCCTTTTCGAAGACGACCTTGTAGCGCGTGAGCGTGTTGTCATGCAGCGGTTCGCCGACATCGCGGCCGTGGAATATGGTCACCAGCGGAGCGGAAATCCGGCCTCGTTTCATGGCGCGGGCGACGCGCATGCCGTTATTGCCGAAATGCGCGACGATCACATCGGCGTTCTGCAATTTGCGCGCAAAAGCGATGTCGACAGCGGTCGAGAGCTTATCCCAGAACCTGCCCGACCATCTCCTGAGCGTCGGGCGAAAGCGCCCTAGCCCGCCCCACCAGCAGACGACCTTGCCAGGGAGAGCCTGCCAGCGGCGATCGTCGATGTTGCTGTCCTTGCCGAAGGATGTCTCGTTGCAGACGACGCCGACTTGCATGCCGCGCTCGAGGCACCCTTCTATCTGGTCGAGGACGAAGGTCTCCGACAAAGAGGGGAACTTATCAACTACGAAGCAAATCTTCATCGAATGGACGATCTTTCGAGGCCGGTCGATCGGCTCGCGCGGATGAGGGCTGATGCCCGTCGCCGCCATGCGAGGCGCTTCAAGCGTCTGGTGTTGTGCGTGATGTTGTCCCAAGCCATCCCCTCGGGTCAGGCGCGAACGCTGGCTTTTACGCGACATGCATGGTTTTGGACGAAATGCATCAGGCGGCACGCTCCAGCGCGCCTTGCCTGGCGCGGTCGAGAACGCCGAGAAAAGTCGCGAACTGGCTGTCGGGGTTCATTTGCGGCCGCTCCGAAAACAGCTGCGCCGCCGCCGATAGGCGGTCGTACTCGGCCTTGTCGCTCCATAGCCGCCTGACCGCGGCGACCCAGTCGTCGAGCGGTGCGTCGTAGTCGAGCACCACGCCGCCGGCGCCAATCGCTTCCGGCAGGCCACCGCGACGGGACCCGACGACTGGAATGCCGCTGCAATGGGCCTCGGATGCCACCCGCCCCCAGGCCTCTTCCCATTTGCTGGGCGCCAGCAGGATCTTGGTGCGGCCGTAGACGGTCTTCATGTCGCTGGTGCGGCTTTCCAGCCTGACGTTGCGCAGCGGCGCGATGATCTGTTCGATCTGCGCCCGGTGGTCGTCGTCGAGCTTCCAGCTTTCGACGAACAGGAACGGGATTTCGGGGCATTGGCCGGCGATGCGCACGGCGAGTTCGAACCCTTTTTCATTGTAAGGATTGATCAGCGTGACGAATTCGCCGGTGGTCGGCGTGCTATAGAGCCCGGGATTGATGGTCGGTGGAATCACGGTCGAATCGATGCCGAACTTTTCCTTATAGGTGCGCGCGGTGAATTCGGAGTTGGCGATATAAAGCGCCGAATGCAATTCGCGCAGGTCGCCGGCCAATTCGTGGAATTCGACGTTCCGCAGGTAGACCACTAGTGGCACGCCGAGCGCCTGCAGCGCCTTTCCGATCGGCACCGATTTGTGGCACTGCACGACGGCGACATCGGGATCGAGCCGTTCGACCGCGAAGCGCGCCGCCTCCCAGGGAAACCATGCCCGCACGACCGGATAGCCGGGATAGCTGTCGATGACCGCACGCTGGCGAAGCAGTTTCATCTTGGCGCGCGCCTTGAAACCGAACATGCCGTCACCGAACAGCGCCGCCAGAACCGAGGCGTCATGACCGTGCTCGCGCAGCTGCTCGACCAGATGGTGCGTGCTCGACTGAACGCCACCGCTGAACTGCGGGGTGTAGCCGTTGCCGCCTGCAAACAGAACTTTCATGGACCTGGCTCCTTGCTGGACCGCCCTGGCGTCACGCCGCCATTCTGCCGATGCTGTGGTATTCGATGCCGTGGCGGGCGATGACCTTGGGGTCGTAGAGGTTGCGTCCGTCGAAGATGACGGGCGTGGTTAGCGCGTTCTTCAGGGCATCGAAGGACGGTGCGCTGAAGCTCTTCCACTCGGTCACGATCAAGAGCGCGTCGGCGCCTCGCAGCGCGGCCTCCTTGGTGCCACACAGTTGCAGGTCGTCGCGCAGCCCGTAGATCGCCTGGCATTCCTGCATCGCCTCCGGATCATAGGCCTGGACATTGGCACCGGCGGCCCAGAGCGCTTCCATCAGCGTGCGGGCCGGGGCCTCGCGCATGTCGTCGGTATTGGGTTTGAAGGCCAAGCCCCACAGAGCAAATGTCTTGCCCTTGAGATTGCCCTTGAAATAGCGGTCCACCTTCTCGAACAGGACCGACTTCTGCTGGTTGTTGCGCTCCTCGACGGCACGCAGCAGCTTGGCGTCGAACTTGACGGCCTCGGCGGTCTTGATCAGGGCACGCACATCCTTCGGGAAGCACGAGCCGCCATAGCCGAGGCCCGGATAGATGAAGTGGTAGCCGATCCGCGGGTCGCTGCCGATGCCCTTGCGGACCTCCTCGATGTCGGCGCCCAGTTGCTCGGCCAGGTTGGCCATTTCATTCATGAAGCTGATCTTGGTCGCCAGCATGCAATTGGCCGCGTATTTGGTGAACTCGGCACTGCGCACGTCCATCACGATCATCTTTTCGTGGTTGCGGTTGAACGGCGCGTAGAGCTCGCGCATCACCGCCTCGGTGTCCTCGTTGCTGGTGCCGACTATGATGCGGTCGGGCTTCATGCAGTCGCTTACAGCGGACCCTTCCTTGAGGAATTCCGGATTGGAGGCGACGTCGAAAGCCAGATCCTCGCGCCCGCGCGCCTTCAGCGTTGCAGCGATCCTGGCCTTTATCCTTTCGCAGGTGCCGACGGGCACGGTCGACTTGCCGACGACGATCTTGGGCTCCTCCATCTCACGACCGATGGCCTCGGCGACGGCCAGCACATATTTGAGGTCGGCCGAACCATCCTCGCCCGGCGGCGTGCCGACGGCGATCATCTGGATCTGGCCATGCCTGATCGCCGCGGCGGCGTCGGTGGTGAACTTGATGCGGCCGGCGGCATGGTTCTCCTTGACCATGTTTTCGAGCCCCGGCTCGAAGATCGGGACATGACCCTGGTTGAGCCGCTCGACCTTTTTTGCATCGATGTCGACACAGACCACCTGATGGCCGACTTCGGCAAGCACCGCTGCCTGTACAAGACCGACATAGCCGATTCCAAAGACAGTCAAATTCATTCGGTTTCATTCCTGTTCAAGGCTTCGGGCCTGTTCGAGCTTCGGGCTTCGGACCATCTTCGGCCCGGCCGGTTCAGATGCGCTTCTAGTTTGTGTTGCATGCCAGCGATTCCGGGAATTGGCAGGGCTGGCCAAGTGCGGTGAATGCAACGCGATCCACCTGCATCGTGAGCTTGCGGCCGGGATCCGAGAACGGCCCCATCCAGCCCTTCATCGTATCGCTGCCCCACAGGCTGAAATAGATCCTTTGCGAATGGGTGGGCAATTTCGCCGGATCGGTGATCTCGTGGACAAGCTTGCCGTTGATGTACCAGCGCAGCCGGTCCTTTTCCCAGACGAAGGCGTAGTCGTTGAAGGCCTTGTCGGTGCCGCCGGCGACGTCGACCAGTTTCTCGTTCTTGCCTTTGCCGGCTATGTAGGCGTTGACCTGGACCTTGGACGTGTCCTTGGTCAGCACCTCGAAATCGATTTCATCATGCGGCTGCTTGTCGGCATCGCCGACGAAGCTGAAGAATGCCGCGTTGACGCCGGAGCCCGTGTCGGTCTTCATCCGCGCCTCGTAGGTGCCGTAGCCGAAGCGCTGCTTGGTCTGGATCTCGGCGCAGGCGAATTCGCGATCCTTCAGCTTTCGCTTCTCGAAACCGAGCGTCAGCATGCCGTCGGAAAGCCCGATCAGGCTTTTGGACCAGGTGCAGTTTTGATGCTTGCCGTTAGTCCAGCCGTCGGAAATGTACCAGCGCGCGCGACTGAGGCTGGTGAAATCATCGACAAAGGACGGCGCGGTTGGGAGATCCTGGGCGCGGACGGGCACCAGGCCCGCAACCAGGCTGACGAGAACGACCAGCAGAAACGCGCCGTCTGGACGGAGCCGCCGCAGCTTGCCTGGGATCGGGCGCGCGAACGGGGTGCCGCGGGTTGCCGGGGCGGACGTGCTTTTAGGATCTGCATTCATGTCAAACTCACCTTGTGCTGTGCGCCCCCAAAGCGATCGTTCGAACCGTGACGAAACAACCTGATCTTGACCTCTGTCGCTCCCAAGCTCCGTGTTGTGCCTAAAACCATTACGCCGACCCGGGGTGTTCGCTCAGCCCGTACCGGAATCGGCAGGCTTCACAAAATCGCTCCTTATGTCGGGGTCGTTCTGCCGCCTCCGTTCGAAGATTTCATCCAGCGAATGACGGAGATCCTTCATCATCTGCATCTGGCGCGACAACGCTGCGATGCGCCGCTCGCAATTCAGGATCGACCTGGTCAGTTCGCCGACTTCTGAAGACCTGCGAGAGGAGACCGCTCCGTTCTCCATGGCCTCGACCAGAAAGGCGGCATTGGTGGCCGTTGTCCTGTAGCGGTTCTCAAGTCCGCTCTTCTCCGCCTCGACTTCGGCCGCGATCTGGTCCAGCAGCCTTGCCAACCGATCGAGGCGCGAGGTGTCGGTCTGCGTGTCGCGCGCCGGATCTCTCGATCGGAAGCGAAAGATCGAGGCCATGCAGTCAGCGCCCCATCATCGTCGAGCTGGTGAACGGCCTTGGTGCCCGTCCACATTCGAAAGACATTTCTTGCATCGTCCAGCTCCTCCGACAGGGGATGTCTCGGGCCAGTTCGGTTGGCCGTCCAAAATTGCTGCACCGCAACATAGATTGCCATTCCCTGCGCGGATAGGCAACCACCTAGATCGTAAACTCATGAATCTCGTTGAAACGGTGCGAGCCGACAGAAGGGTAAGGGAGTAGCTACCGCCGTCGCACGTTGACGGGCCTAGCTTTCGCCAGCCGTGCTGGTTCCGGCCATGAGGAAGCGCAGCGGCGGCACATGCTGACGTTTCGCGGTGAGGCCAGCGCGGCGAAACAGCGCATCCAGCTTGTCGGAGGCGACGCCGCGGACGACGGCTGTGAGGTTGGACGGGCCGGCCAAGGCGTAGGCCGCGGCCGGCGCCAGCCCGCGCTCAGCCTTGACGTCTAAAAACTTCCGCAACCGGTATTTGTCGCGGATGTGCCGCTCGTGCCTTCTCAGCGCAGCCTTCGATGCCTCCGGCAAACTGTCGATCGCCAGCAGTGCCAGGTCGGCATCGGCCAGATGCTTGAGGTCCTGGGTCTTGTGCCGTCCGCTCAGCGAATCGGCGCGCACGATCGCGCCGTAGCCACAGGATTTGATGACCTTGAAGCGCGCACCATGGGCAACCGCGCGCGCATAGAGTTCATAGTCTTCACCCAAGCGCAGCTTCTCGTCGTAGCGCAGCCCATACCGATCGAGGAAGGCGCGGCTGATCAGTGGCTTGAGGAAGCCCAGTTCCCCTCGTTGCACACGGCGCCTGGAGATGTTGGCGTCGATGAAACCCTCGAAATCGAGGAATTCCGGTTCGGGCGAGAACGGTGGAGCGACGATTTTCGAAACATCAGTTGCCGCGTCGTCCCTGACAAGCATGATGTTGTCTGCAGCGAAATCCCAATCGGTGCTGGCGAACAGTCTGTGAAACCTGCCTTCGAAAAAGAAATCATCAGCGTCCAGAATGCTGATGAACGGCGACCTGGAACCGGCTATCGCGGCGTTGCGTGCAAAGGATGGGCCGCGATTGACGTCGAAGCGGATGACGGAAAGGCGGCCCGTGCCGTCGCCGGCCGCGTGGGCGACTTTCGCGGTATCGTCGGTGGACGCGTCGTCGACGACGACAACTTCCGCAACCTCAGGCTCGCGTAATGCCGATGCAATGGCAGCCGGGATTGTGCGCGCCGCATTGCGGGCGGCGATGATCACGCAGACCTGGGATGATGTCATGGACATGCCTCTCGATTGCAGAAGTCGTTGCGGATTTCCTCGCCTCGTCCGCTCAATGCCCCATCGCCCATCTGAAATGCATCGGCCGAAATGCCTATGCTGCAATTGCGAAGCAAGCATCGCCAAAATCATCGACGCCGTCCAGTTTTTCATTTTGCTGGGTGTCATGGCCCGGTTGGGCAGGCGGCGAGCCTCAATCGGGATGGCTCCAGAAATGCGCCGCTTGGCAGAGCCGTTCCTACACGCTCCATCAGAGCGCTCGACTGGCAGAAAACCAGTTGCTGATCCTCGCCGACCGGACGGCGGTGGGGCGGAGCGAGAGCGTCGAGGCCCGCAGTGTCAAGGATTTGAAAGAACAGGAATGCCGACTGCCGGTGTTGTTGAGGCGAGCAATTCGTCAGAGGACCGGCGAGCTTGACCCACAGGTCACAGGGACATCGCAGACCACGGCCAGGCCCGAAATCAGTGAAGGCCTCTCCTGGCGCTGAGTTTCTCGCCCTCGGCCGCTTCGTTCGAACTCAGCTTTCGTTCTGTGTCGCGAATTTTGTCGGCCGGGGTCGGGGCATTTCTGGCGACCATGGCAAAGACCAGCAGAAAATAACCGAGTTGGATGACTATGGCACAGCCGATGACGCGAAAAAGCGTCGTACCGAGCGAGGCGCCGCCCAAATAGGACCAGACGATCACGATCGCCAGCGCAAAACACATTCCGATAATGAACTTTGGCAGTGACATACCCGATAGCCCATCAACCGGCTCGGGAAAAAATGTCGACAAGCCCACCCCGAGCACCTCCCTTAAACTCTGCGAGCTTATTTAGGTTGCCCGCTTCTGGCCGGTTGCTTCCGGCCTAGCCCAATCTGTCCATAGTCCGACAGAAACAATTTGCAACTCTATTGAGCCGCGCAATAGGCGGCAAGGGCAGCTGCGGAATAATTTTAAACGAATCCTCGGGATCGACTCTGCCATGGTGCAATGCACACGTCGGCATCACCACTGATTGCCGGATATCGACTCGCTCTAGTAAGAGTTATAATATCGACTAGTATTTTATCATGAGATCAGTCGATATTTTGAAATTCTAAATGACGGCAAAGCTCCGTAGCAGCGTATAAAGAGCGAATCGCCTAAAATCAGCCCCAAAATTGGACTAGCTTTTCCAAAATTGCCCATAATCTGTCTCTTTTGCGACATAAAGGCGAAATTTTGTGCAGGACGAGTTTATTATTTAGTCAGTTCATGACGCGACTATTACAGCCGGCTGGGAAATTGTGTGTTGCGCTGCAACATTTTTTTGGTATCGTGCGCCAAACCATCCGTTCAACGTATGGAGTTTACGCATGAGGGACGTAGCCAAGCCGGCCGATGCGGATTTTTCGCAGGCCGGCCTCGATTTTCCGCCACCGATCGGCGGCCTGCTCAAACGCAGCTTCGATATTGCCGGTTCGCTGATCGGCCTGGTCGCTCTCAGCCCGCTGTTCGTGATGATAGCGCTGCTTGTCAGGTTTTCCGATGGCGGGCCGATTTTCTATGGTCACAGCCGAATCGGCCGCGGAGGACGGATTTTTCCGTGCCTCAAGTTCCGCACCATGGTTCCAGACGGCGAGCGGGTGCTTGCTGCCTATCTCGCCGCGAATCCGGAGGCCAACGCCGAATGGATGGCGACCCGCAAGTTGAAGAACGACCCGCGGATCACGCGCGTCGGAGCGGTGCTGAGGAAGCTCAGCCTCGATGAGTTGCCGCAGATCATCAACATCCTGCAGGGCGATATGAGCCTGGTCGGGCCTCGTCCCGTGGTGCGCGATGAGCTGGAGATCTATGGCAATTCGGCCGTCTATTACCTGAAATCGCGCCCCGGCCTGACCGGGCTCTGGCAGGTCAGCGGACGCAACGATGTTTCCTACGACAGCCGCGTCGCGTTCGACAGGCACTATGTCGAGAACTGGTCGATGTTCGAAGACATTCGCATCATCATCAAGACCGTACCTGCGGTCTGGATGTCGCGAGGCTGCTACTGACGGCCGCTTGCTGGCCGTGCATCGAGGAGCGACTGTCCAGAATTCGGGCCCGGAACTCAGGCCCCTGACTCAGGCATCGGCAGCTCATCGGGCGGGGCAAACCAGATCGGAAACGCTCAGTTGAAAGCAGATATAATCGATATCTTTTGCACCGGCATTCTCTCCAGACACATGCGGCGAGTACGGCTTTTGACGACTTGCCTCACAATGGCGACCGGCTTGACGCTGTCGCTAGCCCTGCCACAGTTCGCCTTCGCCGACGACTATCGGCTTGGAGCACAGGACAAGCTGACCATCCGCGTGGCGGAATGGCAGACCGTCGAAGGCACGTTCCGTGACTGGTCGGCCATCAATGGAGAATACACGGTCGGCCCCGCTGGAACCTTGTCGGTTCCCTTCGTCGGCGAGATGCCCGCATCCGGCAAGACGACTTCGGAGATCGCGGCATCGCTCGGCGAGGCACTGCAGCGCAAGCTCGCTCTGGCCGACAAGCCGGAGGCTTCCGTCGAAATGGCGCAGTACCGGCCATTCTACATCTCTGGCGAGGTGCAATCGCCCGGCCAGTACCCTTGTGTGCCTGGGTTGTCCGTGCTGAAAGCGATGAGCATTGCCGGCGGAGCCCGGCGGAACCCGGAGAGCGGGCAGCGCTTCGACCGCGACCTGATCAATGCCAAGGGCAATTTCGACGTACTACAAGACCAATTGGTCAGGCTGACCGTCAAGCGCGCCCGCGTCGAAGCGGAACTGGCGGACAAGCCGACATTCGCGGTGCCGAAAGAGGTAGCCGACGATCCGAAACTGCCCAGCATCGTTGCCGATGAAACGGCGATCCTGGCGGCCGACCAGAAGAAACTCAAGCTGCGCTTGCAGGCGCTCGACGATTTGAAGGCGCTGCTGCAGAGCGAGATCGATTCGCTGCAGAAAAAGATCGTCAACCAGCAGAAGCAGGTCGATCTGGCGAAGGAGCAGCTCAACGGCATCGGCTCGCTGGCGCAAAAGGGCCTGGTCGTCAACACGCGGGTTTTGAACTCGCAGCAAACCATCGCCGACCTTGAAGGCCAGATCCTGGATTACGAAACGGCAATTCTCACGGCCAAGCAGTCGATCAGCAAGGCCACCCAGGACGCCATCGATCTCGAGAACACCCAGAACTCCAGCCTCGCGACCGACCGGCAACAGACGGAAGCCGATCTCAACGAGGTGACGCTGAAGCTGAATATGGAAAAGGCCTTGATGTCCGAGGCCTTGTCGGGCAGCCCCATGCCGCAATTCTACGGCAATAACGAACCAGCGGCCTTGTCATTTTCCCTGGTGCGGGTGGTCGACGGCAAGACCAGCGAAATCACCGCCGATGAAGACACACCGGTGCTGCCAGGGGACGTGATCAAGGTCAAACCGGCGCCCTTGGCCATCCAGTAGCTTCTTTCCACCGGAGCGAAGCACCAACCCCGCAGGCAGCGGTCTGCGGGGTTTTTGCGTTTGGTATCTTATAGATCAGAAAACAAGGCGGCCTTCGGGCAGGAACCGCCTGGATCCGCCCGCTCTAGCCTCGCACGGCGTCCGGTTCCTTTAGGTGGTTCACGGCGCTCCACCGGGAAGGAGCGACGGCCGGCACCCTCACCAGCTTGAAGTAGCTGTAGTACAGCAGAAACGATCCCATGATGTAGGGGTTAAGGGTCTCGACCTCGACGAAGGAGCGGATGAACAGAAGCACCATGACGCCGGCAAGAATCACGGAGTCGGCTTGCCATGTCCTGAATATCAGCGCCGAGACGTGACCCCAGAGCGTGCGCAGGATGATCAGCGAAAGCAGTGTCGCGCCGACGAAGCCGAGTTCCACCAAGGTCTCGATGTAGGTGTTGTGGAAGTGGAAGCCGCTTCGCGCGGCGATGTAGAATTCGTTCCACAGCCGCTCGGCCTCGGAGAAGCCCTGCACCCAATAGGCCGCGTAGCCGACGCCGAGGATGGGCGATTGCTGCGCGGCATTCCAGCCCTGTTGCCAGAGGTAGGTTCGTCCGGTGAGCGTCGAATCCTTGCCGAAAAGGCCAAGGACAAAGTCCATCAGCCCGAGATTCAGCGCAATCACGGTGCAGGCGACCAGCCCGCCCGCACCGATCATGAAAATCACCCGGCGATGGCGGAGCGAAAGCAGCTTGCCGATGGAAAGCAGGGCGACCAGAGCGAGAACCGCCGGGGTCGATGCCATCGAAGTTGCCGAATGCGACACCACCAGCAGATAGCCCGATAGAAGGACAATCGGTACGATCAGCAAAAAGCTTATCCGGCCGCGCCTGAGAAAGGCGAGGTAGACAACGCAGAAATAGATGCCAAGCGATGCGACAAAGCCGATCTGGTTCTTGGAGCTGAACGCGCCGACGAAATTATACGTCCCATCGAGAACGTCGTAGGAATAACTCGCGACCTTGAGCGAGTAGAGCAGGACGACGAAAATCCCGATCAGGGCGCCTATGGTCAAAGTCCGGACGCTGACGGTGCGCGCGGCAATGTAGGCGCAGGCGATATGGGAGCAATATTGGACGGCCGTCCTTGCCGTGGTGCCGGGAGACGCCGACCAGAACACCGAGAAGCAGACATAGGTTGCAAAGGCCAGCGGAAGCCAGGCGCTGGAAGCGTGCCTTAATATCTTCCGATAGTCGACCAGGATGAGCGGCAGCCAGACTGCATAGTAGGCCAGGATCATGGCCTGGCCGAAAATGGTCGAGTAGGAGAACGCCCAGATCGAGACGGCAACGGCAAAGCTGCCATAGACCGTGTTCTTGTCCGGATCAATCAACAGAGATTTTGGAATCTTCATCTCGGTAGCGGTTTTCCGTCCTTGCAGCTCAATGCCGATTTCATGGACCGCTCATGGGCCGATTCGTCGGATCGATGGGAGCCTCGCCTGCAGGCGCTCGCATTGTGCAGTGCAATATAACCCATCCAGCGCCGCCTGTCACCCGGATGCCAGCCGGCCAAGTCGTTCCAGCCGTTCTCCGCAATACCGGACGAGACGATTTTGGCCAGGAGGCGGTGCCGTCCAATTGCCTGGTGCTGGCCCATCACAAGCTGTTCTGACGCTGCAAGTCCGCGCTTGAACTTGTCCGCCGTTGACTGCACATTCGCCGCCGATTGGGAGGAAGACCACATGCCGATGAGTTTCGCAGGACGATTTGCCGGACGATCTGCTGTTATCACCGGCGGCGCCTCAGGCATCGGCCTGGCCGTCGCGCAAAGGATCACCGGCGAAGGCGGACGTGTTTCGGTCTGGGATCGCGATGCGGCTCAGATCGAGCAGGCCAAGGCCATTCTTCCAGGCCTGCACAGCGTCACCTTAGACGTCGCCGACCCCATAGCGGTCGAAGCCGCCGCCGGAGAGACGATCGAAGCGCTTGGCGCAGTCGATGTCCTTGTCACCAGCGCTGCCATCACCGGACCGAACATGACGACCTGGGAGTATTCGGTGGAGGATTGGCGCCGGGTCATCGACATCAACATCAACGGCGTCTTCTTCTGCAACAAGGCGCTGGTCCCGCATATGCTCGAACGCAATTACGGCAGGATCGTCAACATCGCCTCGATTGCCGGCAAGGAAGGTAACCCGAACGCCTCGGCTTACAGCACCTCCAAGGCGGCGGTGATCGGCATGACCAAATCGCTCGGCAAGGAACTGGCCAAGACCAAGGTGACGGTGAACTGCGTCACGCCCGCGGCCGTGCGCACCGCGATCTTCCAGCAGATGAGCCAGCAGCACATCGACTTCATGCTGTCCAAAATACCGATGGCACGGTTCGGCGAGGTCGAGGAGGTGGCGGCGCTGATTTGCTGGATCGCGTCCGAGGAATGCTCGTTCACGACGGCTGCCGTCTTCGACGTCTCCGGCGGCCGGGCGACCTACTGAGGCCGGCCCGACGCAAACCGCCCGACCGCATCGCGGCGCCTCAGTCGTGAAGCTCTCGCGAGATCGGCGGGCCGATCGAAAAATCGCTGAACGTCACCTCGAAGCCCTCGCGCTGCGGCGAACAGCACATCATGCCGACATCGACCGTTTTCGACGGCGGGAAATAAGCAAGCCGCACCGGTTTCCAGTGCTTGTCGGACGCGTCCAGATACTGGACGCGGATCGTCTCGGCATGGCGGGTCAGGCGGATTCTGACCCCGTCGGGGTCGGCGGGAATGCTACCCAGCGACCAGTCGGAGGCATCGTTGGTGACGACGACGGAAAAATACATCAGCCCGTCGGTGTATTCGATGCCGGCCTTGATCCAGTGCGTCTCGCTCAGGCGGACCATAAGGCCGGCTTGGTCGTAAAGCACCTCATACTGCCCCTTGACCGTGACTTCGGCGCTGAAATCGCCCTCGACCTCACGATAGAGGAAATGGCCATTGTCACGCCAGAAGCCGTAGAACGTCTCGCGCCAGAAGTCGGTCTCCTTGCCGGTCCGCACTTGCACCGTATCGTTGCCGAAGGCGTGGTGCGGCGGCGGATTGAGCCAGGTCAGGTCGGTATTCTCAGATGTCATCGATTTGCTCGCCTGCCTGGCTGGTCTGCCGCCTTTTCTTAGCCGGCAAACGTGTAAGCGGTCTTCACCGTGGTGTAGAACTCTGCGGCATAGCGGCCCTGCTCGCGCGGGCCGTAGCTCGATCCCTTGCGCCCGCCGAAAGGCACGTGGAAGTCGACGCCCGCCGTCGGCAGGTTGACCATGACCATGCCGGCTTCCGAATTGCGCTTGAAGTGCGTGGCATGCTTGAGGCTCGAGGTGCAAATGCCGGAGGTCAGGCCGAACGGCGTGTCATTGGCCACCGTCAGCGCCTCGTCATAATCCTTGACGCGGATGACGTTGGCGACCGGTCCGAAAATCTCCTCGCGCGAGATGCGCATGGCGTTGGTGGTTTCGGTGAACAGCGCCGGCTGCAAATAGAAGCCGCGGGTTTCGCGATCGAGCCGCTCACCGCCGAAAGCGAGGTCGGCACCTTCCTGACGTCCGATGGCGATATAGTCTTCGTCCTGTTTGAGCTGGCTCTGGTCGACAACCGGTCCGATCTGGGTCTTCGCATCGAGAGCGTCGCCGACGACCAGCTTGGCCATGCGGTCCTTGAGCGCCTCGACAAAGCGGTCATGGATGCCGTCCGTCACCACCAGGCGGGACGAGGCCGTGCAGCGCTGGCCGGTCGAGAAGTAGGCACCGTTGATGGCGCAATCGACGGCGACGGCAAGGTCGGCATCGTCGAGCACGACAAGCGGGTTCTTGCCGCCCATTTCGAGCTGGAACTTGCGCATGTGCTCGACGCTGGCGGCGGCGACGCGCTTGCCGGTGCCGACCGAGCCGGTGAAGGTGATGGCGTTGAGGTCAGGACTGTCGAGCATGGCCTGGCCGACGACCGAACCCTTGCCCATCACCAGGTTGAGCACGCCCTTGGGCAGCCCGGCGCGGTGCAGGATGTCGACAATGGTCCAGGCGCTCTCCGGAACGAGTTCCGCCGGCTTGAAGACGATGGTGTTGCCGTAGGCCAGCGCCGGAGCGATTTTCCAGGCCGGAATGGCGATCGGGAAATTCCACGGCGTGATGATGCCGACGACGCCGACCGCCTCCCGGGTGATCTCGACGCCGACGCCGGGCCGTACGCTCGGCACCAGCTCGCCCGACAGACGCAGCGTCTCGCCGGCGAAGAAGTCGAATATCTGTGCAGCCCGCACAGTCTCGCCGATGCCCTCGACCAGCGTCTTGCCTTCCTCGCGCGCCAACGCCCGGCCGATTTCATCTTTCCGCGCGGTGATCTCGTCCGACGCCTTCCTCAGCACAGCATGGCGTGCCAGCAGGCCCGATCGGGACCATGCCGGAAATGCTGCTTTCGCCGCCGCGATGGCCTGCCGGGCCTGCTCGGCGTCCCCCGACGCATATTCGCCGACCACGTCGTCGAGATTGGACGGGTTGATGTTGCGGGAGCCGGCATCGCCTACCCACTCGCCATCGATGAGGTTCTTTCGAAACGGGATCATGTCACTGTCTTCCTTGTCGTCCTTCGATCGCCGTCTATCTGGACCACCGACCGCCACACCGCAAGGCCGAAGAAGGCAAACTTCTCCTCCTCGACCGGCATGTGATAGGTGTCGGGGGCGGGAAAAGACGATTCTAGTGTGGTGCGACGCGGATCGCACGGGAGGAAGTATCATGTCCGACAGCGCCTTGCCGCTGGTGATCAGCGCACCCGAACCGCGGACACTCGACCTGATCTTCACGCCGGCTGCGCTGGCGAAATTTCGATCGAAATACCGCATTGTCGAAACGTCGCCCGATGGGGTGGCGGCGCTGCCGGCGGATATCCTTGCCGAGACCCGCTACATCGTCGGCCAGCCACCGATCGCGCCGGAGACGCTGGAAAAAATGAAGGCGCTGCGCTGCATCTTCAATGTCGAGAGCAACCTCATCAACAACATGCCCTACGAGACGCTGTTTTCGCGCGGCATCCATGTCGTCACCACCGGCCTGGTGTTTGCCGAACCGGTGGCCGAGCTCGGCCTCGCCATGGCGCTCAACCTCGCCCGCGGCATCGTCGACGCCGATCTTGCATTTCGTCAGGGCAAGGAGCTGTGGGGCGGCGACGGCAACCAGACGGCGCGGCTTCTTTCCGGTGCGGATGTCGGCATTATCGGCTTCGGCGATCTTGGCCGTGCGCTCAACCGGCTGCTGTCGGGCTTTCGCACGTGGACAAAAGTCTTCGACCCGTGGCTGCCGCCGTCGATCCTGATCGAAAACGGCGTCGAGCCGGCCTCTCTCGACGACGTTCTGTCGAACAGCGATTTCGTCTTCGTCGTCGCTTCGGTGACCAGCGAAAACCAGGGTTTCCTCGGTGCGGAGGCATTTGCCAGGATGCGCAAGGGAGCCGCTTTCATCCTGCTCAGCCGAGCCGGCGTGGTAGATTTCCCGGCACTGATGGATGCTGTCCGCAGCGGCCATATCGTCGCCGCCAGCGATGTTTTTCCTGAGGAGCCGCTGGCCCAGGATCACCCGGTCCGCACATTGCCGGGGTTCCTGCGCTCCGCCCATAGGGCCGGTGCGCTCGACGTCGCCTTCAAGCGGATGGGCGACATGGTGCTGGAAGACATGGACTTGGTCGACCGCGGCCTGCCACCGATGCGTTCGAAGCGGGCCGAGCGTGAGACCGTTTCGCGAATGCGCTCAAAGCCGGTCGACAAGAATTAAGCCGTCCGCCCGACGGTCGCACATACTCAGACGCTGAAGGACCAAAACAGGCAGGCCAGTGTCGCCGCAGCGAAGACGACGAAGAACAGGCTTCTCAACAGGATGTTGCGGCGCAGCTCGTTGATGAAGAGATGGCATCCGACGACGGCTGCGACAAACAGGAGCCGCCAGTTCAGCAGTGTCGAGAGCACATCGCGCTGACCGAAAGCAAATCTCGCGGCGAGACATCCAACGATGACCGCAAACAACACGATGACCGTCCAGAAGATCGCATCGGCGGCATGTGTCAGGACGATGCCAGCGAGCCTGATCGGCAGAACCATCATCAGCAGTGCGCTGAAAAAATACACCGCCGCGAGCGGAATGAACGCCGCCGCATCGGCGACGTCGCTCAGGCGCTTGGCGCCGATCGCGCCATAGGGATAGCCATGCCTGGCCACCGCCAGGCTGAGCGCCATCAGCAAGGCCGTCAGCACGGCGGCAAGTGCGAATGAGGTCAGGGCTTTGCTCATAGGGCTCCCGTTCCGAACGAATCGAAGTCAGAACGTTGGTAGCCCATGGTTTGTAAATTGCTAGTAAGCATCATGCGGAGGCGCGGCAGAGTTCCTCGGCGCATCACTCCGCAGCTTGCAGACGCCGCCCGTCGATAATGGTCTTGATCTCGGCGCGGCAGGAGCCGCAATTGGTGCCGGCGTGAAGGGCGGCGCCGATTGCCGCAACGCTGGTGCAGCCGCCGCGCACCGCTTCCGCGATCTGGTTGGCACCGACCCCGAAACAGGCGCAGACGATGGCGCCGCGATCGACGCTCTTGCCACCAGGCCTGCCGGCGACAATCGCCAACCGCGCCTGCCGATCGGCATGGTCGGCATCCAGTTGTTCGACCGCCCAGCCGCGCGACACCGCTACCGGAGTAGGCGCAAGATAGAGCGCGCCGACCAGCCGACTGCCCGCGAAACGGGCGAAGCGATGGTGCCCGCCGGCGATGTCGTGATAGGCGAGCGTCTCGCCTTCCATGCCTAACAGGGAGGCGGCAAACGCGGTCCAGTCGCGGCTGTCCTGCAGCGCAATTTCAAGCCGCCAGCCGGCGGGGCAGCGGGCGAGGCCCCAGTAATCGGCGTCGATGGATGCGGGCCGTTCGGCAAGCACGGCGAAGCCGAAGGCAGTGGCGGCGAACCGCTCGATGCGGGCGGCAACATTCTTCGAGGCCGGCTGGCCTGAACTCGCGTCGGTCGTCGGCGCGACCAATGCATCGACGCGCGCGCGGGCGGAGAACTGATCGGTCCAGTGCATCGGTACGAACACAGAGCCTTGGCGTTGGCGCACCGTCACCAACGCGCGGACCAGCACCTCGCCATACGCGGTTGAGACGCGCACGATATCGGCATCGCCGATGCCGTAGTGCTGCGCATCCGCCGGATGGATTTCGACGAACGGTTCGGCCATGTGCTGCGACAAGCGCGGGCTTTTTCCCGTGCGCGTCATGGTGTGCCAGTGATCGCGCACGCGCCCGGTGTTGAGTATCAGCGGATAGTCCGGGTTGGTGCGGGTTTCGACGGTTGGGCGGATGGCAATGAAGCGTGCCTTGCCGTCGGGCGTGTAGAAGTTGCCGTTGGCGAAGAAGCGGGTACTTTTGTCCTCCGGCTGGCGCCAAACACCCCCCTCTGGCCTGCCGGCCATCTCCCCCTCAACGGGGGAGATTGGCAGTTTTGCCGCTGGAACGCTGGAAATTGGTGAAGGCCGTGGTGGCGGCGGATCTCCCCCCTCGAGGGGGAGATGGCCGGCAGGCCAGAGGGGGTCGGCACGACCGGGCTCCACCTCGTAGGCTTCACCGACCCCACCCCGTCCCGCTTGTTTCGCTTCGCTCAACGCGCGTGCCGACCCTCCCCTCAAGGGGGAGGGTGAGGCCGGCGCTGGCCATTGGAATGGCGCCAACTTCTCATAGGTCCCTGCATCAATCCCGGCATACGCGCCTATATTAAAATCGCGCGCGCCGTCATTCTCGAAACCCGACAACGCGGCATGCTCGGCGAAGATGTCGGCCGGCGACACATGCGAAAACGCCTCGCCAAACCCCATCCGCTTGGCGACCTCAGCGATGATCCACCAATCTGGCCTTGCCTCGCCGGGCGTGGCCAAGAAAGCCCGCTGGCGCGAGATGCGGCGCTCCGAATTGGTGACGGTGCCATCCTTTTCGCCCCATGCGGTGGCCGGCAGCCGGACATGGGCGTGGCGGACCGTGTCGGTCTCGCGCAGCACGTCCGACACCACGACAAACGGGCAGGCCTTGATCGCCGCTTCGACGGCATCGGCATCCGGCATCGAATCGACCGGATTGGTGGCCATGATCCACAGCGCCTTGATGCGTCCGTCGGCCACCGCTTGGAACATCTCGACCGCTTTCAGGCCGGGTTTTTCGGCGACCGTTGGGGCATTCCAGAAGCGCTGCACGCGATTACGGTGCTCGGGGTTTTCGATCTCCATGTGGGCAGCCAGCATGTTGGCCATGCCGCCGACCTCGCGGCCGCCCATGGCGTTGGGCTGACCGGTCACCGAAAACGGCCCGGCGCCGGGCTTGCCGATGCGGCCGGTGGCCAGATGGCAGTTGATGATGGCGTTGACCTTGTCGGTGCCCGAAGACGACTGGTTCACGCCCTGGCTGTAGACGGTCACCGTCTTCGCCGTCGCGGCAAACAGGCTGTAGAAGCGGGCCAGTTCGTCCTCACTGAGACCCGTGGCCGCCGCGATGCCGGCAGGGTCGAGCGCCGAGGCAGCGAAAAGCGCTTGCCCGAAGCCGGTCGTGTGCGCCGTGATATAGGTGCGGTCCAGCGCGTTGTGCTGGCCGAGATAGGCGAGCAGGCCGGTGAACAAAGCGACGTCGCCATCGGGCGCGATCGCCAGATGCATGTCCGCGATATCCGATGTCATAGTGCGGCGTGGGTCGATCAGCACCACCTTCAACTCGGGCCGCTTTTCCCGGGCGGCGGCAATGCGCTGGTAGAGCACCGGATGGCACCAGGCGAGATTGGAGCCGACCAGCACGATCAGGTCGGCAAGTTCCAGATCCTCGTAATTTCCCGGAACGGTGTCCGAGCCAAAGGCGCGACGGTGGCCGGCGACCGACGAGGCCATGCACAGGCGCGAATTGGTGTCGATATTGGCCGAGCCGATGAAGCCCTTCATCAGCTTGTTGGCGACGTAATAGTCCTCGGTCAGCAACTGGCCGGAAACATAAAAGGCGACCGAACCGGGGCCGTGCTCGGCTATGGTTTGCGAGAAGGTCGAAGCGACAAGATCGAGCGCTTCGTCCCAGTCGGCGCGGCGACCGTGGATCTCCGGATGAAGCAGCCTGCCGTCGAGGTTGATGGTCTCGGCCAGCGCCGAGCCTTTGGAGCAGAGCCGGCCGAAATTCGCCGGGTGGTCCGGGTCGCCACGAACGGTTATTTCACCGTCCGCGGCGACCTTCGCCAGCACGCCGCAACCCACCCCGCAATAGGGGCAGGTGGTCCTCACCTCGCGCGCTTCATCAATCCGCATGGTTCACGCCGCGCGGCTGGCCAGCGCGTCCAGCGCAATGAACAGCCGCTCGCCCTCGACCTTCACCGGAATCGTGCGCACGCTACCTTCGTCGGTGCCGAGCGCCTTGCCGGTTTCCAGCGAGATCACCCAATTGTGCAAGGGACAGGTCACCGCAGCGTCATGGACGATACCCTGGCTGAGCGGCCCACCCTTGTGCGGGCAATGGTCATCGATGGCATAGACCTGGTCGTCCGCCGTGCGGAAGACGGCGATTTTTCCCTGAGGGGTGTCGACGCAGCGCGCACCACGGCGGGGGATGTCGGAGAGCGTGCCGATAGCGATCCAGTTCATTGGGCTGCCTTTGCTTGATAGGAACGCGCCAAGGCACCCCCCTCTGTCCTGCCGGACATCTCCCCCTCAAGGGGGGAGATTGGCAGTTTCGCGGGCACCGCCCAGTCTGCAACGTTGGAGAGTGGCGAAAGCATTTGCGACAGCAAATCTCCCCACTTGAGGGGGAGATGGCCGGCAGGCCAGAGGGGGGCGCCTCGCGCAGACATCTCCATCACTCCGCCGCCTCGGCAAATCCCACCGAAGCCATCGGCCGGAATTCATGCTTGTCCTTGCCGGAGACGCGCTCCGACCAGGGGTCGACCTGCGCGAATTTCTGGCTGAAGAGGAAGCGCTCGAAATAGGCCTTGCGCTTCTCGCCATCGTCCATGATCTGGCGCTTGATCTCGGCGATGCCGACGCGCTTGGCCCATTTGTAGATACGCTCGAGATAGCGGCCCTGCTCGCGATACATCTGCGTCAGCGCGACGATATGCTCCAGCGCCTCGTCCTCGGTCTTGACCAGGCCGAGCACTTCGGTCCCCTTGATGTCGAGGCCAGCGGCGCCGGCGAAGTGGATCTCGTAGCCACTGTCGACGCAGATCACGCCGACATCCTTGCAGGTCGCCTCGGCGCAGTTCCTCGGGCAGCCCGAGACCGCCATCTTGACCTTGGCCGGGGTCCACGAGCCCCACATGAATTTTTCGATGCGGATGCCCAAGCCGGTCGAATCCTGCGTGCCGAAGCGGCACCAGTCCGAGCCGACGCAGGTCTTCACCGTGCGCAGTCCCTTGGCATAGGCGTGGCCGGAGACGAAGCCAGCCTGGCCGAGATCGGCCCATACCGCCGGCAGGTCTTCCTTGCGGATGCCGAGCATGTCGATGCGCTGGCCGCCGGTGACCTTGACCATCGGGATCTCGAACTTGTCGACGACGTCGGCGATGGCGCGTAATTCGGCGGCGTTGGTGACGCCCCCCCACATGCGCGGCACCACCGAGTAGGTGCCGTCCTTCTGGATGTTGGCGTGGACGCGCTCGTTGATGAAGCGCGACTGGTAATCGTCGGCGTATTCGTCGGGCCAGTCGCAGACGAGATAATAGTTGAGCGCCGGCCGGCATTTGGCGCAGCCGCAGGAGGTTTTCCACTCCAGCTCCTGCATAACGGCGGGAATGGTCTTCAGGCCCTTGGCCTTGATCAGCCGGCGGACCTCATCATGGCCGAGCGTGGTGCAGCTGCACATCGGCTGGACCGCCGCGGGGTTGTATTTGTCGCCGATGGTCAGCACCATCAGCTTTTCGACCAACCCGGTGCAGGAGCCGCAGGACGCGGACGCCTTGGTGTGGGCGCGCACGTCGTCGAGCGAGGTAAGGCCCTTGGCCGTGATCGCGCCGGTGATCTTTCCCTTGCATACGCCGTTGCAACCGCAGATTTCCGCATCATCCGGCAAGGCTGCAACGGCCGCCATAGGGTCCAGGGGGGCGCCTCCCTGGTAGGACTGGCCGAAGATGAGCGTGTCACGCATCTCGGATATGTCGGTCTGCTTCTTCTTGAGGTCGTTGAACCAGGCGCCGTCCGCTGTCTCGCCATAGAGCACGGTGCCGATGATGCGGTCGTCCTTGAGCACCAGGCGCTTGTAAACGCCGGCTGCGGCATCGCGCAGCACGATCTCCTGGCGATCCTCGCCCTCGGCGAAGTCGCCGAGCGAGAACAGCTCGATGCCGGTGACCTTGAGCTTGGTCGGCGTGTCCATGTGGACGAAAGCCGCCGCCTCATTGCCGGCCAGATGGCTGGCGGCGACGCGCGCCATCTCGTAGAGCGGCGCGACTAGCCCGTAGACCTGGCCGTTGACCTCGGCGCATTCGCCGATTGCATAGATGTCGGGATCGTTGCTGCGCATGCCGGCGTCGACGACGATGCCGCGATTGACCGCAATGCCGGCTTCCTTGGCCAGCGCCGCATTCGGCCTGATGCCTACCGCCATGACGACAAGCGTCGCCGGGATGATGGTGCCGTCGGCAAGCTCCACCCGCTCGACCTTGCCGTTGCCGGTGATCGCCTGGGTGTTGGCTTTGGTGATGACCTTGATGCCGCGCTGCTCGACTGCGCGCTGCAGGAGATAGCCGGCGGCCGGATCGAGCTGACGCTCCATCAGCGTCGGCATGACGTGCAGCACGGTGACGTCCATACCTTGCGCGTTCAAGCCCGCTGCTGCCTCGAGCCCGAGCAGGCCACCGCCGATGACCACGGCCTTGGCCCGTGACTGGGCGGCAACCATCATCGCCCGGACGTCGTCCAGATCGCGATAAGTGAGCACGCCCGGCAGGTCATGGCCGGGCACCGGAATGATAAACGGCACCGAGCCGGTGGCGATGACGAGCTTGTCGTAGGGCTCGGTCACGCCATGATCGGAGGTGACGGTCTTTGCCTGCCGGTCGATGGCGACGATCTTGTGGCCCTTGTAGAGGGTGATGCCGTGCTTGATGTACCAGCCGTCGCCATGGATGATGATCTCCTCATAGGCCTTTTCGCCCGACAGAACCGGCGACAGCATGATGCGGTCGTAGTTCACGCGCGGCTCGGCGTTGAAGATGGTGACCTGGTAGCGCCCAGGCGCCTTTTCCAGGAGGTGCTCCAGCATGCGCCCGGGGGCCATGCCGTTGCCGATGATAACGAGTTTCTCGGTCATGTCCTGATCCACTCCGGTCTCACTCAGCCGCGTAGGAAAGGCCTGACGCTTCGTCAGACGCCGTGCGCTCCATCCGCCGGATGGAAAAATGCATCCAGGCAAAGCAGGTGGCGACGATGACGAAGAGCAGCATGAAGCAGCTCGACCAGACGCCGGTGAGGTCGTTGAGCGCGCCGAAGACGATTGGCAGGATAAAGCCGCCGAGCCCGCCAATCATGCCGACAACGCCGCCGACCGCGCCGACACTCTGCGGATAGTAAGCCGGGATGTGCTTGTAGACGGCAGCCTTGCCAAGGCTCATGAAGAAGCCGAGCACACATGCAACGGCTATGAAGGCGAGCGGGCCGACCTCGAAATGGAAGGCGATCGGCCCGCTGACACCGCGCACGACGTAGTCTGCCGAGGGGAGAGACAGAACGAGAGTCGCGGCGGCACTGACAGCGAAGGTCCAGTAGAGCACGGTGCGGGCGCCGATCCGGTCGGAAAGCACGCCGCCATAGGCGCGGAAAATACTTGCCGGAATTGAATAGGCCGCTCCGATCATGCCGGCGGTCGCAAGCCCGAAGCCGTAGACGCCGATCAGGTAGCGGGGCAGCCACAGCGAGAGCGCCACGAATGCACCGAAGGCGAAGAAATAATAAAAGGCGAAGCGCCAGACCTGCAGGTTCTTGAGCGGCGCGAATTCCTGCCAGAAGCTTCTCGCGGGCGCTGCCTTGCCGGCGCGGCGCTCGCGGATGACCGGATCGTCGCCGGTCGTGAACCAGAAGACGGCGGCCATGACGACGAGTGCTGCCGCCCAGATCAGCGCGACCGACTGCCAGCCCCAGGAGAGAAGCACGAACGGTGCCAGGAACTTGGTGACCGCGGCGCCGACATTGCCGACACCGAAAATGCCAAGCGCCGTGCCCTGCTTGCCGGCCGGGAAGAAGCGCGAGACATAGGCGACACCGACGGCGAAGGAACCGCCGGCGAGCCCAACGCCTAGCGCAGCGACCAGCATCTGCCCGTAGGTGTGCGCAAAAGCGAGCAGAAAGGTCGCGACCGCCGCCGCAAGCATAGTCGCGGTGTATACCAGCCGTCCGCCAAAACGGTCGGTCCAGACACCGAGCACCATACGCACGAGCGAGCCGGTGAGGATCGGCGTGCCGACGAGCAGGCCGAACTCCGTCTCGTTCAGGCCCAGCTCCTGCTTGATGCGCACGCCGATGATTGAAAAGATCGTCCACACCGCGAAGCAGACGGTGAAGGCGATGGTGGACATGGCAAGCGCCTGCCGGGGAGCACTGTCCTGGCTGGGCGCTGCTGGGAGATTTGCGGTCATTTTCTGGCTCCGGTTTGCGGCGTGGGAGGCACCGCCCTTGTCTGTTCGTTCGCGACTGTCAGCGGCGCGGCATCGCGGTCAGCGCGCTGACGGCCAGAAAATCGCGGCGTGTGAAGTCCGCGAGGGACGCGCCAGTTCCGATCCGTTTCATCATCGTCGTCTCCGGTTGGGCGCCGCTTGGGACCAGCGCCGTCGATTGCGTCAAAACAAAAAAGCCGCCGGCCAGGTCTTCGCGTCCGGGGTTCCGGGAGCGCGTGTGGACCTGAGCGGCAGCTTTGCCTGTGGCGCCCGCCATTGGACGCCGTGTCACTTGGCCCTTGCGGACCTACATTTTGGAAAGCAGGAAGCGTGCCAATTCGACAGCGCTCTGAATTATCGAATGAAATCAATGTGAACTGCAGCCGCGCGACTTTTGAGCAAGCTCGGCAGCGGATCAAAGATTAGTCAGAATGCCTTGCACAGCAGCATAATATTTGTGCAATGCGGTAGATTGCCCATTGCCGATGCAGATTGCCAATGATGATGACGAGTTTTCCGTTATCGCCTTACTCCGCGGCCTCGACGAAGCGGTGGCGTTCGTAAAGGAATTTCAGCACCGCCTCGCGGCAGCGCAGGAAGGTGCGGTCGGAGGAAAGCTCGATGCGCCGGCGCGGCCGGGCCAGCGGCACGGGAAGAACCTCACCAATGGTGGCCGCCGGGCCGTTGGTCATCATCACGATGCGGTCGGACAACAGCACCGCCTCGTCGACATCATGGGTGATCATGATCGTCGTCGAGCCGAGCCTGGAATGGATATCCATCACCGCGTCCTGAAGATGGGCGCGCGTCAGCGCGTCGAGCGCGCCGAAGGGCTCGTCGAGCAGCAGGATCTTCGGCTCCATTGCCAGCGCCCGGGCGATGCCGACGCGCTGCTTCATGCCGCCCGATATCTCGGCCGGACGTTTGTCCTTGGCATGCGCCATCTGCACGAGATCGAGATTGCGCATGATCCAGTCATGCCGCTCGGCCCGGCTCTTGCTCCGGCCAAAGACCTTCGTGACTGCCAAATTGATGTTTTCGTAGACGGTCAGCCATGGCAGCAGCGAGTGATTCTGGAAGACCACGGCGCGTTCGGGACCGGGGCTGTCGACCTCCTTGTCCTCGAGCAGCACGGCGCCGGCCGAGACCTTGGTCAGGCCGGCGATCAGGTTGAGCAAGGTCGACTTGCCGCAGCCTGAATGGCCGATGATGGAGACGAATTCGCCCTTGTCGATGGTCAGCCGGATGTCCTTCAGGACGTCGCTGACCTGGCTGCCGCGGGCGAAGGATTTGTCGATATGGTCGAGCTTCAGATAGGCCGTCATGGCGCTCTCCTCACTTTGCCGTTGTGCCGCGGGTGACGAAGACGCCGACCGCCGCGACCAGGCGGTCGAGGCAAAAGCCGGTGACGCCGATATAGGCGAGTGCGACGATGATGTCGGGCAGCCGCGACGAGTTCCACGCGTCCCAGATGAAGAAGCCGATGCCGACGCCGCCGGTCAGCACTTCGGCGGCGACGATGGCCAGCCACGACAGGCCGATGCCGATCCGCAATCCGGTGAAGATGTAAGGCGCGGCCGCCGGCACCATGATCTTCACGAAGAACTCGAACTGGTTGAGCCGGAGGATACGGGCGACGTTGCGGTAGTCCTCGGGGATGTTGCGGACACCGACCGCGGTGTTGATGATGATGGGCCAGATCGAGGTGATGAAGATGACGAAGATCGCCGACGGGCTGGAATCGCGGAACGCCGCCAGCGACAGCGGCAGCCAGGCGAGCGGTGGCACCGTGCGCAGGATCTGGAAGACCGGATCGAGGCCGCGCATCGCCCAGATCGACTGGCCGACGAGGGCGCCGAGCGCGACGCCGACGATTGCCGCCAAGCCGAAGCCCATGGCGACGCGCTGCAGCGACATCAGCACCCGCCAGGCGAGCCCGATGTCCTGCGGGCCATTGTCGAAGAACGGGTGGGCGATCAGGTCATAGGCCTCGTTCCACACCTGGCTTGGCGGTGGCAGGCTGGCTGTGGGCGACGAACAGGCGACCTGCCAGACGACGAGCATGATGGTGATGACAATGACCGGCGGCACCAGCGTGCTTGCCAGCTTGCCGGCGATCGCGGCCGGGTCGAAGCGGCGCCGCGCCCTGGCTGTGAACGCGATGACCTCGGCGGGCTTGGCCGGCGCTGGGAACGGCTTGACCTTGCTGTCCTCGATGGCTTGCATAGACATTTTTTCGAAAAACTCCATGGCGGCACGTGCAAGGCAGCCGGCGTTGCCACCGCCTGCCCCGCGCGTCTATGTCAGGGTCAGGCCGACACCTTGATCTTCAGGCTGTCGAGATAGGCGGACGGGTTCTCCGGATCGAAGATCTTGCCGTCGAAGAAGGTTTCGGGGCCGCGCGACGAAGACGCCGGAATATCGGCCGCGGCGACACCAAGATCCTTGGCCGCCTCGCGCCACAGATCCTCGCGATTGACCTGCGCAACCAACGCCTTGATGTCGGTGGTCGGCGCGAACTTGCCCCAGCGGATGTTTTCGGCGAGGAACCAGCTGTCGTGGCTCTTGAAGGGATAGGACACGCCGCCCTGCCAGAACTTCATATAGAGGTCGGTTCCGTTGGCGACGCGGCCATTGCCGTAATTGATGTCGCCTTTGAGGCGGCCGCTGATGTCGGCTGTCGGCACGTTCATCCACTGCCGCTTGCCGATGATGGCGGCCATTTCGTCCTTGTTTTCCTTGGCCTCGCACCATTGCTGGGCTTCCATGACGGCCATCAGGATCGCGTTGGTGGCGTTCGGGTATTTGTCGATGAAGGCGGCGCGCAGACCGAGCGCCTTTTCCGGATGGCCCTTCCACAGTTCGCCCGTGGTGGCGGCGGTGAAGCCGACGCCCTGATGGACGAGCTGCTCGTTCCACGGCTCGCCGACGCAGAACACGTCCATGTTGCCGACCTTCATGTTGGCAACCATCTGCGGTGGCGGCACGACGATCGTCGAGACGTCCTTGTCGGGATCGATGCCGCCGGCGGCCAGCCAGTAGCGCAGCCAGAGGTCGTGCGTTCCGCCCGGGAAGGTCATGGCGGCCTTGACCTCCTTGCCCGCGGCCTTCTTGGCGGCGAAGGCCTCCTTCAGCTTGGAGGCGTCGAGGCCGACGCCGGTGGCGGCATATTCCTGGGCGACGGAAATGCCCTGGCAGTCGTAGTTGAGCCGCGCCACGATCGCCATCGGCAGCGGCTGGTTGTTCTGCGTCACCTTGCCGGTGTGCATCAGATAAGGCATCGGCGTCAGGATATGGGCACCGTCAATGCCGTTGGCTTCGCCGCCGAGCACCAGATTATCGCGTGTCGCCCCCCAGGAGGCCTGCTTGAGCACCTCGACATCGGGCATGCCGAATTTCTCGAACAGGCCTTTCTCCTTGGCAATCATCAGCGGCGCCGCGTCGGTCAGCGCAATGAAGCCGAGCTTGGCGCCGGTGACTTCCGGCGCGGCGGGTGCCGCATAGGCGCCGGAGGGAAGCAGCGCACGCGCCGCGGCCAGCGTCGCCGCGGTGGCCGCACTGATCCTCAGGAAATCGCGACGGCTGATGGTCTGCGCGGAATGGCTCTTGATGCGTTTCGTCATCGTCATCTCCGGTTGGGCGCGGCTTGGGATCGGCGCCGTCGATTGCGTGAAAACAAAAAAGCCGCCGGCCAGGCCTCGCGCGTCCGTCCATCCGGGATCGCGTGTTGACCTGAGCGGCAGCTTTGCCTGTAGCGCCCGCCATTGGACGCGCATTCCGTGACTCCGAGAAGAGTCTGCCTATTACAAAGCAGGAACCGTGCCAGTTTCGGAATGGATGACAAACATCAATGAGATCAATGACATGCCACAATCTTCGGCGCGCCGGCCCGCTGGGCGCGCAAGCTAAGGATTGTTCATTAGCGCAGTTGCACGCACATTTTTTGTGCAATGCACAAGAATGGCGCGGAAATGATCAGGCGTCAGTGCGCGCCAATTTCTGGCCGGCAATGTAGGCGTCGATCTCGTCGGGATCGAAGATCTGGCCATCGAAGAAACCATCGGGACCGAGTACCAGGCTGGCGCCGGCCGAGCCGACCGGCGTGGCAACCGTAAGCGCCCCCTCGACCTTGGAATTGGCGCCCGGCAGAGCGACGCCGAGCGGCTTCAGCGCCGCGCGATAGAGGTCGGGCCGATAGGTCTCGCGTGCCAGCGCCATATTGGCGGCGCTGTGCTTGACCTGCCCCCAGCGCACCATCTGCGTGTAGAACCACAGCGCATGGCTCTTCCACGGGAAGTTCGCCGCCTTGTCGAAGGGCAGAAAGAAGTCGCCGACGCTGAGTTCGGCGCCGCCGCCGAGCGCAAGATGGCCGCTGAGGATCGGCATCTGCAGCGCCGGCGCAAGGCCGAGGAAGGCCGGCTGCGCCATCAGGGCCGCGAGTTCGCCGCGGTTTGCCGGATCCTGGCACCAGCGCGCCGCATGATGCAGCGCGCGCAGCAGGGCCGAAAGCGCGTCCGGCTGTTTTTCCGCCCATGCCTTGCGCACGCCGACGACTTTCTCCGGGCTGGTCTTCCAGATGGCTGCCTTGACCGTGGCGATATGGCCGGTGCCGGCGACGACTGCAGCACTGTTCCACGGTTCGCCGACGCAGTAGCCGTCGATCCTGCCGGCGGCGAGCGCGTCGGCCATGAAGGGGGGCGGCACGATGACGATTTCGATCTCACGCGACGGGTCGATGCCGCAGGCGGCGAGCCAGTAGCGCAGTTCGTAATTGTGCCCGGAGTGCGGATGGACGACGGCGAAGCGCAGCGGATCGCCGCCGGCATTCGCCCGTTCGCGGATCAGCGCACCCAACGCCCTGCCGGCCCGCGCCGGATCGAGGTCGGGCCGGGCGCCGTGCGCGGCCATGCCTGCCCAGACCGCGTTCGAAACGGTGACGCAATTGCCGCCGAGGCCGAGCGAGAACGGCACGACCGTGTCGGAGGCGAGCGGCGTCAGCCCCAGATTGCAGGCGATCGGCATCGGCCCCAGCATGTGCGCCAGATCGAAATGGCCGATGGCGATGCGGTCGCGGATGTTGGCCCACGACGTTTCCCGGTTGAGCATCAGGTCGACGCCTTCACGCAGGGCGAAGCCGATTTCCTTCGCCGCGACAAGGACAGCGCTGTCGAAGAGCGGCATGAAGCCAGCATTGATCCGGTGCTCGGCCGCCATCGTCAACTCTCCTCGGGATCCAGAAGGCCTGCCGCCGTCACCAGGCTATGGGCGATTTCGGCGATCTTGCGGTTCTGGTTCATGGCGGTCTTGCGCAGCAGCGTATAGGCCGCGTCCTCCGACAGGCCGCGCGACTTCATCAGTATGCCCTTGGCGCGATCGATCACCTTGCGGCTTTCCAATTCGCTGCGGGCCTCTTCCAGTTCGCGCGCCATGCGCGAAAACGCATTGAAGCGGCTGATCGCCATGTCGAGGATCGGCTTGACGCGCTCCTGGCGCAGCCCGTCGACGACATAGGCCGAGACCCCGGCTTCCACCGCGGCTTCGATCGACGCCTGGTCCGAGCGGTCGACGAACATGGCGATCGGCCGCTTCACCACGCGTGAAAGCTGGAACATGTTTTCGAGCATGTCGCGGTTGGGATTTTCGAGGTCGATGACGATCACATCGGGTTCGATCTCGGCGATCCGCCGCGCTATGCCGGCGACGTCGTGGATGACCGTGACCTGCTGATGCCCGGCCTCCCGCAGTCCCGCTTCGATTATCGAAGCGCGGATGTGGTTTTCATCGATCACCAGGACAGTGAGGGATTTGCGGATCATGCCGCATTTTGCGCAGGCGAGACGATTGTGCAATGCGGCATGGCGAGATTCACGGAAACAAGGCGGTGCGCCGCCTGAGGAGTTGGATGCGGCGACTGGCGACAACGAACGGGCAACTCGCCTGTCCGGCGTCTGCTCCTGGCAGGCGATCACCGTGCCCTACATCATCTCGAGCGTGCTCGCCGGCACTGCTCTACATCAGCCTAATCAAGGCGCTGTCGCTCGCCGAACCGCTGGTGCTGCCTTAGGTGACCGCCGCCGTCGTCGGGGAACCGCGATTTTCGGCGGCCGCGGCGGCTACACCGGCACCATATCGAGGCGCTGATCCTCACAGTGCTGACGCACCCTGCTGACGATCTTGCAGATGATCGAGGGGCGAGAAGGGTATTGTTCGGGCTGATCGTGCGGTTTGTGACAGCGGCTTATTGCGGATAATTGAGGACCGGTAGGGAGGGCTGACGCGGGGCTACTTTGACCTTAATATCTCCCGATTGAATGCACTTTGGATAGCCAACTTTCCAGCGGACGTTGGGAACGGCCGCTTACTGGCGGCACGTTGGATCGGAAAACTAGGGCCGCCGCACGAACTTCTGAGCTGAGGCGCGGATCTGCCCTTGGGTGTCCGGTGCAAGCCTTAGAAGCACGTGTCGAAGCACCCCCTGAGGCGACGAAAGCCAGTCGCCAAACGTCCTGGCCCGCCAATCCACATTGTCGCCATAGACCATGCCGACCGTCCAGGTTCTTTGTTCCATAAAGAGCGGTAGCTTGCCACTAAGACTTGCGCAGGCTCCGGCGGCAATGTCGGGAATGCTCGCTAAGTCCTCAATCCAATCGGGCAAGTTATTGGCGTCCGTGGTCATAAAGTTCTGATCAGCGGAATTGCGGCGGCCGGTTAGCCCCACGGTTAGATAGGTCGCAAGGCGGCTAAAACGGTCGCGTTTGTCGAAAGTGTCGAGGGTTTCATCGTGATCGCTGACCCAAAGCGAGCGCTGGTCTTCACGGCGTAGGCCCGCCTGAATCATCGCGATGAACAGGGCCAGCCGGTAGATCTTCTCAATACTGTTTGGCGAGGAGCCTGGGACAAAGCAGTCATCGAGCACCGCCGCAAGCGCCTGGGGTCCACCATCGATAAAGCTTCCGACCCGGTTGTCAATCATGACTGTCACGAGATTAGCTGGGAGAGCTCCGGCAATTTCCAGGAAATGCGGATAGGCGCGCCGACGCATGGGTTCACGTAATTGCTTGAAAGATATTCGACGTTTGTCGGGAAGCCATCTGTCGCGAAACGCCTCGCGTAGAGGCAGCCAGTCTTGTAGACTATCCCAGGTTGTGATTAGGAACGAGTAGACTTCATGGGTCGCCTGGCTGTGCTGACCGGAATAATCGCTAAAAATTACTTGCAAGCCCTCATCGACAGGCCACAGTAGATCGCCAACGTTGCCTTCGGTGATTTCGATAGCCTTGCTTAGCAAGTTGGCATAACCCGCCGGCGGAACGTCGAAGGCTTGCCAGACACTCATGCCGGTCGCTCCCTGGTCAGCAAAGGATGATCATTTGCCGGACGACCAGACGGCGGTCTAGACAGCCGAACTGGCACGATTAGGACTTCGGCTTGTTGCCGAACAGCATGAAGAACGACCTTTGATTCTTCAGCCGAAGCGTATCGCCGACGGAGACTTGGTGAATCTTGCGCCTGACGCCACCAGCAGGCGTGACTACTTCTAGGTCTTCGTTCTCCAGCATCGCACTGTGGATGTCGTCCTTGTGGGCTGGCGTCGCGCTGTAAGCAGTTGCATAAAAGTCCCCAACTAGCATGGCGTCCCCCGACTCTGCTACAAAACGTGGAATGTCGGAAAGCAGCTTGAGCTTAGCTTCCGCGCGATCCTCGGCTTCGAAAAGATAAAGGCCGCCCTCCTTGGCAGGGTCATAGTGCAGCATGTGAAGCCCCGGTAGCCCGAAGTGCGCTTGGGTGCCATTGTCGTGCAGAACGTCGTTATAGACCTGACGAGCCCGATAGTTGTTGGCGAAGTGGATCAGCCAATATCGCCAACCTTTCGGATTGGTGATCGAGAACGGACTGACGTATGGGGCGCAGTTATGAAACGCCTCAAACACAATGCGCTCGGCCGCGCCGAGCCAGGCCTCATTGCTCGCGATCCCGTCTATCGCCCGCAGGTCCGTCGGATTGATATCGAGATGTCGAATTTGTTTTGCCATCAACTCCGGATTGGTTCGGCTCAGGAACGTCAAAAGGCTATCGATGGCGAAGGTGTAGAAGATTTCCACCGACGGGGTGGATCGCATAATCTCACCAATTGTGGCAACGTCAACCTGGACGTGACCGCATTGGTCGAGGTTCCAGAGGACGTTTCGAAAGCGCCCGGCAATGAGGTTCTTGACGAACGGATAAGCCTCTTCAAACTCACTGCTTAGGTAGGTGACGCTGAGGAGCAGTTTTGGGCAGGTCGACTTTAGAGCGCCGACCAGCGGCTCACAGTATCCTCGCAGGATTCCGTAACGCCCGGCGTGGCATCGTTGAGAATCAAGAGGCACTCGATCTCCACCGTGCCGAGACCTTGGCCGACTCGGCGGATGTTCACCGCGTCCAGCGCCCTCTGAAGCTCTTCGATGAAGATGATCGGCGAACCGGCGGCACCGCAAGCATAGCGACCTCCGCCGGAAAAGCCGTCAACCACAGCGAGGCGAAATTTGCTCTGCTGTGGATTCTGACAGCGCACGGTGATGTACTGATAAAAGTATTCACGGAGGATCTTATGTTTCCGACGACTATGCTCGTCCAGTATAGCCCCATTCTCCCAAGCGTACGCCTTCTTGACCATTCCCGCTCCAGATTGACGCTTCCCTGGCTATGCCCCCAAGGCGGCAGGCATCTCGTTCCAGGTCCGTCCCCGATACTCACGACCGTTTGCCTTCTTGGAACGCTTCTTATTGTCCTTGCCCCAAGTGCCCCACTGCTTAAAGAAAAACGCGGTGCTGTAGATATAGCATTGCATGTATATCTCATCGATCCAGTTCTCGCGGATCGGTCGCGCGTTGCGTCCGCTCTCTCCGCCGACGATCGCCCAATGAACGCCAGTCAGGTCTACGGCGCCCACGGGCCCTATGAGCGGCTCAAACGAAATAAAGCGAATTGCGGCTGGCACAGTCCGCAGACTATCAATTCGAGAAATGACATCGGTGCTCTCGACGCTCGTCCCGAGCCAAACGTTGGGGAGGATGTCGGGAATGGCGTGAGCGACGACCTCCGCCATTCGCTCAGGGCGTTTGGTGAGTATCTGGTAGCTGTGCTGTGGTGTCTCTCGCATGACCCGCCAAACATCGACGATAAACTCTTCGCTGACGGAGTCATGGAAAAGGTCACTCATTGAGTTGACGAAGATCTTGCGCGGCTTTCTCCACGCGTAAGGAATGGTCAGCGACGCGCGATCTTCCCGTACTACTCCATTCCAGATGGTGCGCTTGCCGCTGTTACGGGTTAAGCCCTCATACTTCGGGGCGCCCATGGCTTCCAGACGGCGTGCCATTTGCATGGCGTAGCAATTGGTGCAACCAGCCGTGACGATGGAGCACCCTGCGACTGGGTTCCATGTGGCATCAGTCCACTCGATCTGGGTCTCGGCCATCGATCTTTACTCTTCCATTACTGTTCCAGTGACTTGACGTGCATCGGATAATCAACTCCAAACAGAAATTTTCCTTTACCATGCCGGATTTACCTTGGCGTCGATTGACAGCGTTATTTTTGGCTTCGGCGAGGCCCCGATCGGATAGGATCGGGGCAAAGCTCGTGAAGCTCTGACCTTACCGCAGCTACATCGCCGGGTTCCAGATCGATCATCGCGAAGAACTTGCGTCCGAATCCGCCGAACGACGTGCCAAGAACCTTGCCTTCCAACCAATCCTTGATGATGAACCGGTCATGCAAACCGCCCGAACTGAAATGGCGAACATTGCGACCTTCCTTTAATAGCCGGAAGACTGCCGGCCGGACCTTGCTATTATAGCTGTTGGTATAGAGATCGATCCGCTTGGCCGATGACGGAAACAGCCCGACCAATGCCTCCGCGTAACTTTCGATATCTGGATACATTTCCGTCGCGTTGAACTGGAGAAGATAGGGATCGCACACTGTCACTTCTGTGGCGCCCCTCAGCCAATGGCGCAGCCGATCCATCCCATCAGAAGCGTCCGTCAGGTTCGCCCTGACGATCATTTCCAGCCTGACATGTTGCTTGTCAGGGACTGCCGCAAGGCTAGCTGGTTCCGCCCTCAAGCGCTCGCACAAATGCACAAGAGTCGCCTCGAATTCTCGGGACATTAGCAGGCTAGGCCCGGGTTTGCCGCTTCTGATCTGCGCAATGCAGGCCTCGAACAGCCGTAGGCAATATGATCGCAGATCGTCGTTCACGTATTCCCCTTCAAGATCAGATAGCGACCGGCTTGCCTGTTTCCGGTCGCAAAGGCCGATCGTCATTGAGCAGTTACTTTATCCTGAGGATTGTCGAAGACAGGTAGGGGCAGACGCCCAGAGAGGCGAGCCTACAGCATGCTCCGCCCGGATGGGTACCGAATTCGATATTACCTCTGACGACTTCCTTTGATAATATTTGCTCTAATTAGATCGATTGCGTCGGGTCCAGTAGCAATTGCCGGCAGACCATCAATGAATTCGTGTCCCGCCTCGACCGGGAAAACGGACATCTCGCCCAATCCTGACTCTATGACCTCTTTTACGAAAGATTGGAGATCGTCTTCCATTGGCGCAGAAGCTCGAGAAACAAATCCCGCAATCAGATCGCAAAGCTGCAAGGATGCGCTTTCGTGACTCCTCTCGCTCCTGGTGGAGATCACAGGGATTGGTAGCCGAAGTGTCTTTTCTCCAACGTGGATAACTTCCGCGGGCAAAGCAGGAATGGTGATCATCGTCCATCGGTCGCTGCGACCAAAGAAATGAATGCTCTCGTCGTGAACTACTTCGAAAGATCCAGAATGCTGATTCTGCCAGTGCCCCATGCAGGCAACAATCGCCGTGACATGGATATCATTTGAGTCGTCCAACGATTCGAAATCTTCCTGATCAAGCCTCCCAGTCCCCTCGAGCATTAGTTGGAGGAAATTTTCGACACCATCTGGGCAATTTTCGATACCCTCCTCAAGCTTACGACGAAGCGCATGTGCAGTTGCCACGTCAGGAGCACGGGCGAAGTCATTGTATGCCAAGAGAAGCGCGTCCGAAGCAGGCCTTTCTAAAAGGTGTTCGAATGCGAATGCCATCATGTTCGCGAAGCGAGCGGCATAGTTGTCACGATAGAAATCGTAGCCTTGCGAATGCAGCATTGGCTCGATGAGATGATCGACCATTTTGCAGACCACGGTGAAACGCTTGCTGATCTTTGCCGCGCAGAATCGATGAGGCTGTCGGCCAACCTCTCTTGCGAAATTGATGAAGCCTCGGCGAACCTGTGGCCGCCTAAGCAGCTTGCTGGCCTTGAGTTCGCGCCCCTGGCTTCGATGGAAGCAGCGATCGAGTATCCCTTGTGCCTCTCGCTCAGGGATATCAGTGCTACCAATTGAAAAGTACGGCTGATCCAAGTCAAGCAACTGCGTTCCCGTCTGTCCACTCTCATCAAAATAGACTTTTGTGATAGTCGTCACAGTCTCTGTTCCTTTGCCATTCGATGACGGGGGGAGTCTGCCCATCAGTTGCTCTCGGCGTTAGCGCGCCAACCTCCCCTGCTCCATCTCCGCTGCATTCGGATCCCCCGGTGCGGTCGCCCAGGCGAGCTCCACCAGCATCACCGTCCGCCGTCCAACCCCGTCAAGCTGGCAGACGATCAGCCCCTGCTCCTCGATATAGGTCAGCAGGCGCCGGGCGCGGCGTAGCGAGTGCGAGCCGTAGGCGCGGGCGATCGCTGCGTCGCTCGGGCAGGGCCAGCCTTCCTTGGCGGCGCGGGCGATCATCATGAAGACGCCCTGCATATCCTCGGGCAGCAGCGAGGCGCGCGCCGAGACATCCTGCCATGCGTCGTCGCCGGCCATGTCGGAGCCAAGGCCGGCGCGGGCGCGGGTCAGCATGCGGCGGAATTCGGCCAAGTCCGGCACGACCGCGGCGAAGCCCTCTATGCGGCAGCGGACGACGAACTCCTGGTAGAGCACGCCAATGACGCGGAAGCCGGCGTCGGGCTGCGCCAGCACGGCGCGCAGCACCCGGTCGACGCGCTCGCGCCGCTCCGCCAGATCCTCGGCGCTGACCGGCGGCTCCGCCGGTTCGGGGCGGATTTCCAGCGCCGCCGATTTTGCCGCCATCAGCTGATCGAGCAGGTCCGGCGACGAGCGGCGCTGCGGCCGGACGGTTTCCGGCGGCGGGGCCGCCAGGATGATGGCGCGGGGGGCTCTGCTTGGCTTGCCGGTCACACAAACACGATAGGGTTTTTCTCGCGCCGTGCCATGCGGATCAATTCCGATAGTCCATCGGCAAATTCCCGAACCCATGCGTCGGTGCTGGATTCGAGCAGCCGCAATTCGCGCTCAAGCTCGACAAAGCTCGGCTCCCCGATGACGTCTCCGACACTGCAGGCTGAAAAAAGGACAATCCGTTCCAAGGCCGAGCCTTCGCCGAGAAGGCCGGCAATCACCTCCCCAAGCGCGGCGACGTGGGCGATGTTTCCGACACGCCAGTCGCACACCGTCACAGCGTCCCAGGTGAGATTTGCGCCCTCGGGATGAACCACCTCGCATTCGCCCGTTGTCGGTTCCCGCTGAAAGCGATAGCCGGGGAATTCCCGCTCCATGGTCGAAGCGCTTTTGAAAACTGCCACGTCGAGACCCATTCCGATCCTCCGGCTAGCCAAAACAGGCGCGCAGCAGCGTGAGCGGACTTAGCGATCGGGTAGCTCGGCCCAAAGCTTCTTCGCGAAGCCCCGTTCGTCGAGTTCCCACAGGTCGTCTGCTATCTCAGCTTGGCCGTTGCGGCATCGATAGGAATAAACGGTATCGTGACCCGTCGCGACGGCCGGAACGTCTTGCGCGTTTGGATTCTGCCGGCAGAACTCATCCGCACCAGGATTGTCGCGTGCTGCGTTCATCTTGGTGCAGGGCAGGTTGGCGCCGATGAAGCAGACCATGACCTTGCCGTCCATGCAGCGATATTGGGCCTGTGCCCGCAGTTCGGAATCGTCCGGCGCAATTTGAGCGTCCGGAGCCAGCGCCTTGAAAGCCTGGACCGTTTCGTCACGAAGCGCGGGCGAATAGTCCTGGATCGTGTCGTTGTTGCGCACCTGGTGGCACAATTGGCGCATGTCGGCAGCCTCCGCTTTCGTGACGCCGAGCGCGGCAAGGCTGAGCAGGGCTCCAACCAGCCATGCCGCAGCGCCGGTGTTCAAAAAACGGGACATTTTCATCGCAAACCTCCTTCGAAAATGCGCATGAAACCGCTCGCGACTTGCCGCCACAGAGTAGACACTTGAGCAAGAGTATCAGGATAGCGCGCAATTTGACCGCCACCAGCCAGCAGACGGTCCCACCGAGGCGGCGGCAAGCTGCAGAATAGCCAGCATCAGGATTTTCTCCGCTGGGAGACGGCATGGATGCTCTCAGGGCGCATGTACCCGATCATCACCGTGACCGCGCCGGCAATGTAGAGCCGTAGCGGCTTTCTGCCGATCAGCCCGCCGCCGTACCTCGATCCCAATCAGTGCGTCGAGCAGCGTGGCGCCAATCTCACACGACCAACCTCCCCTGCTCCACTTCCACCCCATTAGGATCCCCCGGCGCCGTCGCCCAGGCCAGCTCCACCAGCGTTACCGTCCGCCGTCCAACCCCGTCGAGCTGGCACACGATCAGCCCCTGTTCCTCGATATAGCTCAGCAGGCGGCGGGCGCGGCGTAGCGAGTGCGAGCCGTAGGCGCGGGCGATCGCCGCGTCGCTCGGGCAGGGCCAGCCCTCCTTGGCGGCGCGGGCGATCATCATGAACACGCCCTGCATATCCTCGGGCAGCAGCGAGGCGCGCGCCGAGACGTCCTGCCAGGCGTCGTCGCCGGCCATGTCGGAACCGAGGCCGGCGCGGGCGCGGGTCAGCATGCGGCGGAACTCGGGCAGGTCGGGCACGACCGAGGCGAGGCCCTCGATGCGGCAGCGGACCACGAACTCCTGATAGAGCACGCCGATGACACGGAAGCCGGCATCGGGCTGCGCCAGCACGGCGCGCAGCACCCGGTCGACGCGCTCGCGCCGCTCCGCCAGATCCTCGGCGCTGACCGGCGGCTCCGCCGGTTCGGGGCGGATTTCCAACGCCGCCGATTTTGCCGCCATCAGCTGATCGAGCAGGTCTGGCGACGACCGGCGCTGCGGCCGGATGGTTTCCGGCGGCGGGGCCGCCAGGATGATGGCGCGTGCATCCTCCAGTGCCGATTCCGGCAGCGGCATCAGGCGCGGGGTCGCATTGCGCGGACTTGTATCGGTCGGGCCGATGCGCAGGCCGAGCGGACGGCGCGACAGCGCCGGGCCGAGCGCCATGAATTGCCCGCGCTCGAGGTCGCGAAAAGCCTCGGCCTGGCGCCGCTCCATGCCGAGAAGGTCGGCGGCGCGCGCCATGTCGATATCGAGAAAGGTCCGGCCCATGAGAAAATTGGAAGCCTCGGCGGCGACGTTCTTGGCGAGCTTGGCCAACCGCTGGGTGGCGATGATGCCGGCCAGCCCGCGTTTGCGGCCACGGCACATCAGATTGGTCATGGCGCCGAGCGAGAGCTTGCGCGCCTCGTCCGAAACCTCGCCGGCCACAGCCGGCGCGAACAGCTGCGCCTCGTCCACCACCACCAGCATCGGGTACCAGTGGTCGCGGGCGACCTCGAAAAGCCCGCCGAGGAAGGCGGCGGCGCGGCGCATCTGGTTCTCGGCGTCGAGCCCCTCGAGATTGAGCACCGTGGAGACGCGGTGGATGCGCGCCCGCTCGCCGGCGCTCTGCAGGCCGCGTTCGGTATGCTCCTCGGCATCGATCACCAGATGGCCGAAACGGTCGCCGAGCGTCACGAAGTCGCCC
This sequence comes from Mesorhizobium sp. WSM4830, assembly GCF_055811495.1. NCBI lineage: Bacteria > Pseudomonadati > Pseudomonadota > Alphaproteobacteria > Hyphomicrobiales > Phyllobacteriaceae > Mesorhizobium > Mesorhizobium sp. WSM4830. Next base: position 91,519 of record NZ_JBVVQI010000011.1, read on the forward strand.
TCGGGGTCGATGATCGTCTGCTGCACCCAGGGCGCGCTCTGCTCCAGGAGCCGGCGCAGCAGATGGGATTTGCCGGAACCCGAATTGCCCTGCACCAGAAGCCGCGTCGCCAGCAGTTCCTCAAGATCCAGCGCCGCCGGGGCGCCTGCGCTCGTCTGGCCCATCTCGATCGCAACGGTCATGTCTCGACTCTCCTTGCGGAGAGGGCTTATCAACCGCATCACAGCCCGTCGAGCGCGCCATGGCCGACGCTCCTTGTTGCGCACAGGCTGGATGCTGCCAGGTCAACGATACGAAACGTACCGTTTCGATTCAAGACTGCCACTAAGGAGTGGATTCCTGTCCTTCGCATCGGCTACCGGATAGAGGCGCCCGACGCGGTCATTGACGCGGTGGAGATCGAGCGGCCAACCCCGATTTTTTGCGGGCATTTGCCCGCTCCTCCAGGTCTCGCCAGAAGCCAAGCACTGTCGCCACGATCGCTTCCGGCGCGTCCTCCTGCATAAGATGCTTCGCGTTCGGCACGACGTGGAAGGAAGCGCTCGAAATGCGGCGCGCGAGCTCGCGACCGTCGGCGATGGGAATCCACTGGTCGTCCTCGCCCCACAGGATGGCAACGGGGCAACGAATCTCACCGTATCGCCACTCGACCTCTTGCGAGTATTTGTCATCCATCTGAGCGACCTGGCGCCAGAAGGCTTTTTGGCCTTCGGCTCCCAGCCACGGCGCGAGGTAAAGCGCCATCTCTTCCTCGCGTAGCGCATTCGCTACGGCGCCGCCGATGTAGGCGCGCAGGATCGCTTCGTGAATGTAGTGCGGGAGGCCGGAAAAGACCGTCTCGTGTTTCTTGGCGGCCTGAACAAGTGGTGAGCCTTGCGGGCTGATTGCGACCGGATCGATCAGCACCAGCGACCGGTAGTCGAGCCCGTTGAGCAAATGACCGCGCAACGCTGTTGAGCCGCCGAGATCATGCGCAACGATATCGGGGTCACGCAGGCCCCAATGATCGTAAAGGGCCGCGAAAAGCTCGTTCTGCATGCCACGGGACACGTCGCTGTCGGGTTTGTCGGATCGACCATAGCCGAGCATGTCAAAGCAATAGATTCGCCTCTGTTGGCCGAGCAAAGGCGCAATTCTACGCCATGCCGACGATGAGAAAGGCGTGCCATGCAGCAATACCGCGGGTCAGCCCTCGCCCATCGCGCCCCAGGCGATCGAGTTCCCTTGAAAGGTGAAGCGTTCAGGAAGAGGCCAGTCCGCTGTCGCCATCAGTCTTTCCTCCGATCCTAACGCAGCTAACGACCTATCCAACGACAACCTGTACGTCAGGTTCCAATGGTCCGCTTCTTCACCGGCTGGGCCTGCTTGGCCCTCTGCGAGCCGGTGCGGCCGCTGCAAGAATGCTCTCCATCAGGTCCTTTTCGCGCAGTGGTTTGCCGAGCAGCGGCACGTCGGGGGGCCGGTCGGCGATCGCGTCGGCGTCGGCATATCCGGTTATCATCACCGCCGGCCAATCGGCTCGCAGATTGCGGGCGAACCGAATGACCTCCAGGCCCGAGACGAGCGGCATGGCAAAATCGGTGACGATGACGTCGAAATCGTACGGCGCCCGCTCGATCATCGCCAGCGCTTCCGCACCGCCCCCCGCACAGGTCACCGCAAAGCCATGTTGGCGAAGCGATTGCGCCGTCAGTTCCCGCAATACGCTGCTGTCGTCGATCAGCAGGACCGACGGATAGTCCTCGCCGGCATTCCCGACGGTGTCGTCGGCATCGGATTTCTCGGCGATTTCCACCGGCCGCTCGATTGAACGCGGCAGCCAGAGCTGGACGGATGTTCCACTGCCGACGGTGCTCTCGATGCGGAGCGTGCCGCCCGATTGCTTGACGAAGCCATGCACCGTGCTCAGACCGAGGCCAGTGCCTTTGCCGACCGGTTTTGTCGTGAAGAACGGTTCGACGACCTTGGCGAGAATGCCGGCCGGTATGCCCGACCCCGTGTCCTTGACGGTGACCACGACATAGTCGCCCGCCGAAATATCCTCAGCTGCACTGCCTAGCGTTCGATTTTGCGCCTCCACGATTATCGTGCCGCCGGACGGCATGGCATCGCGCGCGTTGAAGACCAGGTTCATCAGCGCCAGCTCCAGCTGGCTGGCATCGACATGCGCCGGCCACACAGTGTCGTCGACAAGCCAATCGAAGCGGATCAGGCCGCCCAGGACCGGGGCCACCAATCCGTTCATTGTATCGCCGAGCGCGGCGAGGCGCACGGCCTGCGGCCTCAGTGTCTGGCGGCGCGAGAAGGCAAGCATGCGGTTGACGAGCTCGGCGCCTTGTTTTGCCGACCGGCGCGTCAGTTCCAGAACCTGCCTGGCCTGTCCATCGAACTCGGCGTGGCGCTCGAGCAATCCCAATCCGCTGAGAATTGCTGCAAGCAGATTGTTGAAATCATGCGCCAGGCCGCCGGTAAGCTTGCCGATCGCGTCGAGGCGCTGCGACTGCAGCAACTGGTTCTCAAGCTCGCGCCGCTCGGTAACGTCCAGCAACGTGCCGAGGATCTCGGGCTTTTGGCCGTCGGAGCCGTTCGACAGGACGCCCTGGTCGAGGAAAATCCGGTAGTTGCCGTCGGCGCATTGCCAGCGGAATTCGCAGGTGTAGGAGCCGGTGGCCTTGGCTGCGAGCAGGACCTCCCTCACTCTCGACAGATCGTCGGGATGAACCCGGCTCAGGCCGAAGTCTGGATCGGCGGTCAGCCGTTCGGGAGGAAAGCCGGTCAGGCGTTCGACCCCTTCGGTGACAAAGCTGGCGCCGAACGGCGGCTCCGCCGCCCTTGCGTGGAAGCAGACCGGAAGGGAGCTCAAAATGGCATGCTGCCGCTCCTGGGCGCTGCGCAGCGCCCGCTCGGCCTCGAGCTTTTCCTTCTGCGCCTGCAGTGCCTGGGCCAGCAGCCCTTGCTCGGCAGCCGCCTTTCGCTGGATTTCGAGCGTCTTCTCATGAAGTTCGACGAACACGGCGACCTTGGAACGCAGCATGGCCGGGTCGAAGGGCTTGAACACGTAATCCACCGCGCCGGCGTCATAGCCACGCAGCATGTGGGCGTCTTCCTTGTTGATGGCGGTAAGAAAAATTATCGGCGTTCGCCTGGATTGCTCGCGCTGGCGGATCAGTCCCGCCGTCTCGTAGCCGTCCAGCCGGGGCATCAGCACGTCCAGCAGGATGACGGCGAAATCCTCCTTCAGCAGAGCGCGCAGCGCCTCTTCGCCCGACTGCACGCAGACGACATCACCGATAGGCGCCAGAACCTCGCCGATCGCCAGCAGATTGCGTTCATCGTCATCCACGGCCAGGATGCGCGCCTTTGCCGGCCCCGCTGCCGGCGCCATGACCTCCAGCTTTCTTGCTCCGTGCCTCGACAGTTTCTGCATCGAGCGGCCGTCAGTTCACTGCCATGAGCGTCTTTTCCGGACCATGGACACGGGATCGCGAACGGCCGATCCAGACACGCAGCAATGCCAGCAGCAGATCGAGGTCGACAGGCTTGGCGATGTAGTCGGAGGCGCCGGCGTCGAGGCACTTCTGCCGATCGCCCTTCATTGCCTTGGCGGTGACCGAGATCAACGGGATATGGGCGATCGCCGGCATGCCGCGGATCTGCCGCATCGTCTCGTAGCCATCCATTTCCGGCATCATGATGTCTATCAGTGCGGCATCAATGTCCGGGCTCTGCTCCAGAAGCGCAATACCTTCCCGGCCGCGCTCCGCATGCAGCACCTGGATGTCATAGGTCTCGAGAACGCTGGTAAGCGAATAGATGTTGCGGATGTCGTCGTCGACGATGAGGACCTTTGCGCCGGCCAGGTCGAATTTGTCCGGCTGTTCGGCTGCCACATCATCGTTTTCGTGGCCTCGCCCGGGGAGCGTTGCGGATAGCAGGAGAGCCAGCTGCGCGAAATTCTCCGCCCGCGGAACATCCGCCAATGGCGGATGCAAGGCGAGCGACTGTTGCAGCGCTTCCGGATGCGGCGCAAAGAACAGCAGCCGCGACACCGACTGCCCGAACAGGACGGCAATCTCGTCCAGCATCTGGGCGTTGTCCTTGGCCGAGCGGCCAAAGCCGAGCACAATTGCATCATAGTTGGCGATGCCGATATCGTCCGCATTCGCCGCGACGCGGCCGATCGCGGTGACCGAGGTGACGCCGTCGCGGATCGCGTCGATCAGCGAAAGGCGGCGCTCGGGATCGGGATCGGCAATCAGGACGCGGCTCTGGACGCGGAGCTTTCTGGAGTGAATGTCCTGGAAGACCTTCATCAGTTCGTCCGACGACACGGGCTTGGTTGAAATGCTGGAGGCACCCTTGCGGGCAAGCACCTCGATGTCTTCGGCGCCCGAGATGACATGGACGGGAATGTCCTTGGTTTTCGGGTCATGGCGAAGCAGATCGAACAACACCCAGCCGTCGATATCCGACAGGCCGAGATCGAGCGTGATCGCGTCGGGAACCAGCTTGCGGGCCAAAGCCAGCGTGCCGGAGCCGGCGGTCGACAGGACGCCTTTCAGCCCGGCCGAACGCGCGAGGCCGAGCAGCAAACCGCCGAAGGTCGGGTCGTCCTCGACGATCAGCACGACCCGATCTTCCGGTGAGATCGTATCACGATCATCGAGCAATTCGGAGGATGGCGGGCTCGGCTGCGCTGTCGTCGCGGCCACCTCCATCGCCGGCAGCAACGCCGCTTGCGGGGCCAAGGCCATCCGGGGTCCGTCGAATGGAATGACCAGCGTGAACGTCGAACCCTTGCCCGGCGTGCTCTCGACCCGCAATTCGCCGCCGAGCAGCCGGGCGATCTCCCGGCTGATCGAGAGCCCAAGCCCTGTGCCGCCATATTTGCGGCTTGTGGTGCCGTCGGCCTGCTGGAAGGCTTCGAAGATCAGCTTCTGCTTGTCCTGCGGAATACCGATGCCGGTATCGGTGACCACGATCGCGAGCGCCTCCATCGGTTGCGCCGAACCGTTGTGACGGCCCGTCTTTTCGGCCCGGAAATTCAAGCGGACCTCGCCTTGCGAAGTGAATTTGAACGCGTTCGACAGCAGATTGAGGACGATCTGCTGCAACCGCTTCTCGTCGGTGCGGACGGTCTCCGGAAGCTCTGGATCGACGTTGATGGTGAAGCCAAGTCCCTTGTCGGTCGCCAGCTGCCGGAAGGTTCGCTCCATATGCTGGCGAAGATGCACCACCGGCATGTCGTTGATATCGATCGAGACGGTGCCCGATTCGATCTTCGACAGGTCGAGGATGTCGTTGATGAGGCTCAAAAGGTCGGTGCCGGCCGAATTGATGGTGCGGGCGAACTCGACCTGCTTGTCGTTGAGATTGCCCTGCTGGTTGGTTGCGAGCAGGTTTGAAAGGATGAGCAGCGAGTTCAGCGGCGTGCGCAGCTCGTGGCTCATATTGGCGAGGAATTCCGACTTGTATTTCGAGGTAAGCGCCAGCTGCTCGGCCTTCTCCTCCAGCGCCCGCCGCGCCATCTCGATTTCGAGGTTCTTGTTCTCCACCTGCTTCTTTTCGTTCTCGAGCAGCTGTGCTTTTTCCTGCAGCTCCTCATTGGTGGCGTGCAGCTCCTCCTGCTTCTTGGTCAACTCGGTCTGACGCGCCTGCAGCTCCGAGGTCAGCAGCTGTGACTGCTTGAGCAGGCCTTCGGTGCGCATGGTGGCGGCGATGGTGTTGAGAACGATACCGACGGATTCCATCAGCTGGTTGAGGAACGACTGGTGCGTGTCGCGGAATTCGCTGAACGAGGCGAGTTCGATGACGGCCTTCACCTCGTCCTCGAACAGAGCCGGAAGAATGATCACGTTCGCTGGCGCTGCATTGCCAAGGCCGGACGTGACGCGCAGGAAATTCGGCGGCACATTGTCCAGCATGATGGCGCGCTTGTCGGCGGCACTCTGCCCGACAAGGCCTTCGCGCAGATCGAGGCGTTGCTTGATCTCCGCCTTGCTTTCGGCGCCATAGGAGGCGGCGAGTTCCAGATAGAATTCATCCTCGTCGCGGTTGGTCACGTAGAACACGCCATATTGCGCATTCACCAGCGGGGCGAGTTCGGACATGATCAGACGCGAAACCGTGGCCAGGTCGCGCTCGCCCTGCAGCATGCGCGAGAAGCGGGCGAGATTGGTCTTCAGCCAGTCCTGCTCGGCATTCTTCAGCGTCTGGTCCTTCAGATTGCGGATCATCTCGTTGATGTTGTCTTTCAGCGCCGCGACCTCACCGGAGGCCTGGACGCTGATCGAGCGGGTCAGATCGCCCTTGGTCACCGCCGTCGACACTTCGGCGATGGCGCGCACCTGGGTGGTCAGGTTGGCGGCGAGCTGATTGACATTGTCGGTCAGGTCGCGCCAAAGGCCGGCAGCGCCGGGCACCCGGGCCTGGCCGCCGAGCTTGCCTTCGATGCCCACTTCGCGGGCGACGTTGGTCACCTGGTCGGCGAAGGTCGCCAGCGTCTCGATCATGCCATTGATGGTGTCGGCGAGCGAGGCGATCTCGCCCTTGGCATCGACCGTCAGCTTGCGCTTGAGATTGCCTTGCGCGACCGCGGTCACGACCTCGGCGATGCCGCGCACCTGGTTGGTCAGGTTCGTCGCCATCAGGTTGACGTTGTCGGTCAGGTCCTTCCAGGTGCCGGCAACGCCCTCGACCCGCGCCTGGCCGCCGAGCTTGCCCTCGGTGCCGACCTCGCGGGCGACACGCGTCACTTCGCCGGCAAAGGAGTTCAGCTGGTCGACCATGGTGTTGATCGTCGATTTCAGCTCCAGGATCTCGCCCTTGACGTCGACGGTGATCTTCTTCGACAGGTCGCCGCGCGCCACAGCCGTCGTCACTTCGGCGATGTTGCGGACCTGGCCAGTCAGGTTCTCGGCCATCGAATTCACATTGTCGGTCAGATCCTTCCAGGTGCCGGCAACGCCGCGCACCTGCGCCTGGCCGCCGAGCTTGCCTTCGGTACCGACCTCGCGGGCCACACGCGTCACCTCCGAGGCAAAGGAATTCAGCTGGTCGACCATCGTGTTGATGGTGTCCTTGAGCTCGAGGATCTCGCCGCGAACATCGACGGTGATCTTCTTCGACAGGTCGCCCAGCGCCACCGCCGTGGTCACCTCGGCGATGTTGCGCACCTGACCGGTCAGGTTGGCAGCCATGGCGTTGACGTTGTCGGTCAGGTCCTTCCAGGTGCCGGCAACGCCGCGCACCTGTGCCTGGCCGCCGAGCTTGCCGTCCGAACCGACCTCGCGCGCCACGCGCGTCACCTCGGAGGCGAAGGAATTCAGCTGGTCGACCATCGTGTTGATGACGTCCTTGATCTGCAGGATCTCGCCCAATGCATCGACCGTGATCTTCTGGGTCAGGTCGCCGGTCGCAATTGCCGTCGCCACTTTGGAGACGTCGCGCAATTGCACGGTCAGATTGCCGGCCATGGCGTTGACGTTGTCGGTCAGGTCCTTCCAGGTGCCGCCGACGCCCTCGACATGCGCCTGGCCGCCGAGCTTGCCTTCCGACCCCACTTCGCGCGCCACACGCGTCACTTCCGAGGCGAAGGAGTTGAGCTGGTCGACCATCGTGTTGACGGTGTCCTTGAGCTCAAGGATTTCGCCCTTGACGTCGACGGTGATCTTCTTCGACAGGTCGCCGCGGGCAACGGCGGTCGTCACCTCGGCGATGTTGCGGACCTGGCCGGTCAGGTTGGCGGCCATCAGATTGACGTTATCGGTCAGGTCTTTCCAGGTGCCGCCGACCCCCTTCACCTCGGCTTGGCCGCCGAGCTTGCCCTCGGTGCCGACCTCGCGCGCCACGCGCGTCACTTCGGACGCGAAGGAGTTCAATTGATCGACCATCGTGTTGATGGTGTCCTTGAGCTCGAGGATTTCGCCTTGCACCGCGACAGTGATCTTCTTCGACAAGTCGCCCGAAGCGACGGCGGTCGTCACCTCGGCGATGTTGCGGACCTGGCCGGTCAGGTTCTCGGCCATCGAATTGACGTTGTCGGTCAAGTCCTTCCAGGTGCCGGCAACGCCGCGCACCTGAGCCTGGCCGCCGAGCTTGCCCTCGGTGCCGACTTCGCGGGCGACGCGCGTCACTTCGCCGGCAAATGAGTTCAGCTGGTCGACCATGGTGTTGATGGTCGATTTCAGCTCGAGGATCTCGCCCTTGACGTCGACCGTGATTTTTTTCGACAGGTCGCCAAGCGCCACAGCCGTGGTCACCTCGGCGATATTGCGCACCTGGCCGGTCAGGTTTTCGGCCATCAGGTTGACGTTGTCGGTCAGGTCCTTCCAGGTGCCGCCGACACCTTCGACGCGCGCCTGACCGCCGAGCTTGCCTTCTGTACCGACCTCGCGCGCAACGCGTGTCACTTCCGAGGCAAATGAATTGAGCTGGTCGACCATCGTGTTGATGGTATTCTTGAGCTCGAGGATTTCGCCCTTTACGTCGACGGTGATCTTCTTCGACAGGTCGCCGGAAGCGACGGCGGTCGTCACCTCGGCGATGTTGCGCACCTGCCCGGTCAGGTTCGTCGCCATGGCGTTGACGTTGTCGGTCAGGTCCTTCCAGGTCCCGGCCACACCTTTCACGCGGGCCTGGCCGCCGAGCTTGCCTTCGGTGCCGACCTCGCGCGCCACGCGCGTCACTTCCGAGGCGAAGGAGGCCAGTTGCCCGACCATGGTGTTGACGATCTTGCCGATGCGCAGGAATTCGCCGCGCAACTGCCGGCCGTCGATTTCGACCATCATCGTCTGCGACAGGTCGCCCTTGGCGACCGCGCCGATGACGCGCGCCACTTCGGCCGTCGGCTGAACCATGTCCTCAATCAGATCGTTGACGGAACGGACGCTCGATTCCCAGCTGCCGGTGGCGTTGCGGACACGGCCGCGCTCGCCGATCCGGCCATCCTTGCCGACGACCTTGCTGAGGCGTTCGAACTCGCGCGTGACCTGATCGTTGAGTTCTACGATTTCGTTGAAGGTATCGGCGATCTCGGAATCGAGGCCGGCGTAGACATTGTCGATGCGAACAGAGAAATCACCGCTCCGAAAAGCCTTCAGCGCGTTCAGTATTTGACGGTGATCCAATTGCCTTGTGGATGCAAGCACGCTCACAGCGCCCCTCCCAGCTCACGGATTTCCTGAATGTCCTGGTGAAACTGTCCCCTGCGGCCGACACAACTCCCCGCAAGCGCAACAACGCGGCATGCTCGATTTGGTTCCAGACGAAATTGCCGCTATGCGGTCGGAATTTCGTGGCCGAATTCATGAAACGACGAGCAACAAAGATCCATTGTGATTGTATCGATCAATATTTCTGCCCAACGGAACATCTCGAAAAAACTCTCGTTGGTATAGATCGCGATAGAGCGATGCAACTCGATGGAGACACTAAGATGATGAAAATTCTCTCTGCATCCATACTTGCTATCGGCCTGGCCACATCTGCCATGGCACAATCGATGGGCTCCGGGACCAGTGGCACCGATGGCAATACCGGCGTCAACACAGGCACTTCCGGCGGCAACACCGGGACCGGCAGCGCAACTACCCCGAACACGATCGATCCGAACGCAACGAACGCCACGCCGCAGACAAACGGTATGGAGGACCGCTGCAAGGATACGGCGGGCAGCGATACCGACAACAACACCCCCAGCGGCGCTATGACGTCGGACATGCAGAACTGCAACAAGTAACGGAGTTTTGCTCAGCCGTCATTTTCAGCCCGCTGCCTGGTCCAGACCCGGTGCTCGCGGTTCAAACTGCAGCCGGAAAAATGCACTGACCGGGCGCGGGCTCACTCACTTTTGAATGAAGCCGCGAGCCCAAGCCGGGCGGCCAATCATACTTGTTTATGTCTCAGCTAGGTTCCGCGATAGGCGGCGGCCAGCCCGGGACGGGCGGCCGTTCTGCGATTTTCGCGGCGAGAACTGGTGGAGCCAATCGGAATCGAACCGACGACCTCTTGAATGCCATTCAAGCGCTCTCCCAACTGAGCTATGGCCCCACTCCGGCAGTTCACCGGCGCCGTTTCCGGCGAAGAGATCCGGCGCGGGTTCTAGACCGCGCCGCTAGTGAAGGCGGCTTCTAACCCCGCCTTCAGTCAATATCAAGTCTTCAATAACCGCTTTTTCTAGGCAGAGCGGCGATTGCCGGCGAATGCGGTTCGCTCAGACTTCGTCGTCGTCCTCGCCGACGCCGATCATGTCGGCAACGTCGTCGTCTTCTTCCTCCTCGTCGGCGAGGAACGTGTCATCCTCGTCATCGCCAAGGTCGACGTCGTCCTCGTCGTCGCCGAGATCGGGAAGCTCATCGGCCTTCGCGTCCTCGTCCGCCTCTTCGAGCGAAACGACCTCGACGCCCTCTTCCTCTTCGGCGTCCACTTCCTTCTCGGCAACTTCCTCTTCCTCCTCGAGGGCGGCGATCTTGCCTTCCTCGAAATAGGAGCGCGGATAGCTCTTGCCCGTATAAGGCGAGACGATCGGGTCCTTGTTCAAGTCATAGAATTTTCGACCGGTCTCCGGGTCGATACGTTTGGTGCCAAGTTCGGGTTTTGCCACAGCAAGCCTCGTCGATGAAAGTTTGGTCCCCTTAACCAGAGTTTACGGCGCTGTCAAAGCGAAAAGCCGGCGTCCCAAAAAGCTTGAATTCGAAGGCCTTCGTACCAAGGGGATGACCATTTCGGTCCGCCATGATAGGAGACCGCGCAAACCAGACGAAAATGGCCGGCCGCCGGCGTTTCCCAGGAAAGAACCATGTCGCACACTGCCGCCCCGAAGCAGGCCACCGCCCGCAAATCATCTGGCCTTTCAGGCGCGGCACGGGTGCCGGGCGACAAGTCGATCTCGCACCGCTCGTTCATGTTCGGTGGCCTGGCCTCCGGCGAAACCCGCATCACCGGACTGCTGGAAGGCGAGGACGTAATGCGTACGGGCGCTGCCATGAAGGCCATGGGCGCTCATATCGAGAAGCATGGCGCTGAGTGGGTGATCCGCGGTACCGGCAACGGCGCGCTGCTGCAGCCGGAAGGCCCGCTCGATTTCGGCAATGCCGGCACGGGCTCACGCCTCACCATGGGCCTGGTCGGTACCTATGACATGGAAACCACCTTCATCGGCGACGCCTCGCTGTCCGGCCGGCCGATGGGCCGCGTGCTCGAACCACTGCGCCAGATGGGGGTGCAGGTGCTGAGGGCGACGCCCGGCGACCGCATGCCGATCACGCTGCACGGGCCCAAGCACGCCGCGCCGATCACCTACCGCGTGCCGATGGCCTCGGCGCAGGTGAAGTCGGCGGTGCTGCTCGCCGGGCTGAACACGCCTGGCGTCACCACCGTGATCGAGCCTGTCATGACGCGCGACCACACCGAAAAGATGCTGAAGGGATTCGGCGCCAATCTGTCGGTCGAGACCGACGAACGCGGCGTGCGCCACATCTTCATCGAGGGCCAGGGCAAGCTCACGGGACAGACGATCGCGGTGCCGGGCGACCCCTCGTCGGCCGGCTTCCCGCTGGTGGCGGCGCTGATCGTGCCGGGTTCGGACATTGCCATCGAAAACGTGCTGATGAATCCTACCCGCACCGGCCTCTTGTTGACGCTGCAGGAAATGGGCGCCCGGATCGAGATACTCGACCGCCGTAATGAAGGCGGCGAGGACGTCGCCGACCTGCGCGTGCGTTATTCCGAGCTGAAGGGCGTCACCGTACCGCCCGAACGGGCGCCGACCATGATCGACGAATATCCGGTGCTTGCCGTGGCGGCCAGCTTCGCCGAGGGCGAGACGCTGATGCTTGGGCTGGAAGAGCTGCGGGTGAAGGAATCCGACCGGCTGTCGGTAGTGGCCGAAGGGCTGAAGCTCAACGGCGTGGACTGCAGCGAAGGCGAGGCCTCGCTTGTGGTGCGTGGAAAGCCGGGCGGCAAGGGCCTCGGCCAGCATCCCAACGGACAGGGCACCATCGTCCAGACCCATCTCGACCACCGCATCGCCATGAGCTTCCTGGTGATGGGGCTGGCGACGGAAAAGCCGGTAACCATCGACGATCAGGCGATGATCGCAACGAGCTTTCCGGAATTCATGGGGCTGATGAAGGGGCTGGGCGCGGAGATCGATTGATGCTGCGAGACTTGCTGGCTGTAGCGGGATATCTAGGAGCTGCGCTGGTCCCGTATCTGATCGAACGCCTCGTTTTCAAAGAGCGATTTGGTATTTTCGCTCTTCTTTTCTGGCTTCTGGCCCTTCAATTTATGACCATCTACCTGTCATTTTATGCAGCCCGGTTTCTCGGAAATAGCGACTGGGTCTTCCTTGCCGGTCTTTTCAACGCGTTTGGAGCAATGGCCTTCATGACAATCGGCGTAATACCTTTCATTGCGTTGCCGTTATCGGTTTTGATCGCCTTGGCGGTACTGACGTCCCGTCTGTTCAGTCAAACTAGATGACCTCAACCTTCACCATCGCCATTGACGGACCTGCCGGTGCTGGCAAAGGCACTCTGGCCCGGCGGCTGGCCGATCACTACCGGCTGAACCTGCTCGACACCGGCCTTACCTATCGCGCGGTGGCGCATGCGCTGCTCCGGCTCGGCCTGCCGCTCGACAATGTCTCGGCCGCTGAAACGGCGGCTCACCAGGTCGATCTGGCAAAGCTCGACCGCGCCGTGCTTTCGGCACACGCGGTCGGCGAGGCGGCCTCGAAAGTCGCTGTGTTCCCAACCGTGCGGCGCATCCTGGTCGAAAAGCAGCGCGCCTTCGCAAAAACCCCACCGGGTGCGGTGCTCGACGGCCGCGACATTGGCACTGTCGTCTGTCCCGATGCCGACGTAAAGCTCTATGTCACGGCCACTGCCGAGGTGCGGGCAAAGCGGCGGCTGGACGAAATCGAGAGCATCGGCGGCACTGCCAATTTCGATGAAATCCTTGCCGATATCGTGCGCCGCGACGAGCGCGACATGGGCCGCATGGACTCGCCCTTGAAGCCGGCCGCCGATGCGCACTTGCTCGACACGTCGGAAATGGCTATAGAGGCCGCGTTTCTGGCGGCTCAGGCGATCATCGACGACGTCCTGGCCAAGAGAAACGAAGCCTGAGTCGGGTTTTCCTGCCGCCGCCGATTGCCGGCGACAAAAGAATTCCCATCTTGGGCGTGAACCAGCCTGCCAGCATTCTTCCTGCGCCGGAATTGCCGCTCAAGGGCGGCCAAGGGCTTTTTGCCCGGAACGCCGGCAGGCCAACGCAACGCTAACCCACGGCGCCCGCCCCGCGACAGATTGCGGGGCATTCCAGGAGAAACTATGTCAGTTGCAAACCCCACTCGCGATGATTTCGCGAGCCTGCTCGAAGAATCATTTTCCGCCGGCCATTCCGGCGAAGGCCAGGTCGTCAAGGGCATCATCACCGCCATTGAGAAGGACATGGCCATCATCGACGTCGGCCTCAAGGTCGAAGGCCGCGTGCCGCTGAAGGAATTCGGCGTCAAGGGCAAGGACACGACGCTCAAGGTCGGCGACACGGTCGAGGTCTATGTCGAGCGTATCGAGAACGCGCTTGGCGAAGCCATGCTGTCGCGTGAAAAGGCCCGCCGCGAAGAGAGCTGGGTCCGTCTGGAAGAGAAGTTCACCAAGGGCGAACGCGTCGAAGGCGTCATCTTCAACCAGGTCAAGGGCGGCTTCACCGTCGACCTCGACGGTGCCGTGGCTTTCCTGCCGCGCAGCCAAGTCGATATCCGCCCGATCCGCGACGTCTCGCCGCTGATGCACAACCCGCAGCCTTTCGAGATCCTCAAGATGGATCGCCGCCGCGGCAACATCGTGGTGTCGCGCCGCACCGTGCTCGAGGAAAGCCGCGCCGAACAGCGTTCGGAAATCGTGCAGAACCTCGAAGAAGGCCAGGTGGTCGAAGGCGTCGTCAAGAACATCACCGACTATGGTGCGTTTGTCGACCTCGGCGGCATCGACGGCCTGCTGCACGTCACCGACATGGCATGGCGCCGCGTCAACCATCCGACCGAAATCCTCAATATCGGCCAGACGGTCAAGGTGCAGATCATCCGCATCAACCAGGAAACCCACCGCATCTCGCTCGGCATGAAGCAGCTCGAGAGCGATCCGTGGTCCGAGATCGGCACCAAGTTCCCGATCGGCAAGAAGATCAAGGGTACCGTCACCAACATCACCGACTACGGCGCATTCGTCGAGCTGGAGCCGGGTATCGAAGGCCTCATCCACGTTTCGGAAATGTCGTGGACCAAGAAGAACGTGCATCCTGGCAAGATTCTGTCGACAACGCAGGAAGTCGACGTCGTGGTGCTCGAAGTCGATCCGGCCAAGCGCCGTATCTCGCTCGGCCTCAAGCAGACGCTGGAGAACCCGTGGGAGGCCTTCGCGCGCAGCCATCCGGTCGGCAGCCAGGTTGAGGGCGAGGTCAAGAACAAGACCGAGTTCGGCCTGTTCATCGGCCTCGAAGGCGACGTCGACGGCATGGTCCACCTTTCCGACCTCGACTGGACCCGTCCGGGCGAGCAGGTGATCGAAGAGTACAATCGCGGCGACATGGTCAAGGCGCAGGTGCTCGACGTCGACATCGACAAGGAGCGCATCTCGCTCGGCATCAAGCAGCTGGCCAAGGACACGGTCGGCGAAGCCGCGACGTCAGGCGAACTGCGCAAGAACGCAGTCGTCACCTGCGAGGTTATCGGCGTGAAGGATGGCGGTCTGGAAGTGCGGCTGGTCGACAGCGGCATCGAGACCTTCATCAAGCGCTCCGACCTCAGCCGCGACCGCGACGAGCAGCGCCCCGAGCGCTTCACCGTCGGCCAGAAAGTCGACGCCCGCGTCATCGCCTTCGACAAGAAGACCCGCAAGCTGCAGGTCTCGATCAAGGCGCTGGAAATCGCCGAAGAGAAGGAAGCGGTCGCCCAGTACGGCTCAACCGATTCCGGCGCTTCGCTGGGCGATATTTTGGGTGCCGCGCTGAAGAAGCAGGGCAGCTAAGCCAACACCGCGCCTCGCGCGGGTTATAAACGAAACAAAAAGCCCCGCCGGAACGATCCCGGCGGGGCTTTTGCTTGTGACCTTTTGCTGGTGACGAACCGCAGGCTCAGGCCCGGCCGTAGAGTGGCACCAGCGTGCCGCTGATGGCCATGTTGGCCGGCGAGGCAAGGTAGGCAATGGCCTCGGCCGCCGCTTCAAGGCTGACCCATCTGCTGAAATCTGCGTTCGGCATGTCAGCCCGGTTGGCCGGCGTGTCGAGCGTCGAGGGCGCCACGGCGTTGACCAGGATGCCGTTGCCCTTCAGCTCTTCGGCCATCGCCACGGTCATCGCGGCGACCGCCGCCTTGGCGGCAGCGTAGGCCACCTTGCCGGAGCCGCGCCGCGGATCGAGCCCGGCTCGCGCGGTGACATTGACGATGCGGCCCGGCACGGAAGATTCCAGCATCGAGCGTATCGCCGCGCGGCAGCACAGGAAGGTGGTGCGGGCGTTGGTGTCCATCATCTCGGCGAAGGAGGCGGGCTCGATCTTCTCGACCGGCGCGGCGGTGAACCCGCCGGCAAGATGCACCGATGCCCATAAATCCGGAACGCTGGCATAGAAGGCGTCGACCTTGGCAGGGTCGGCGAGGTCGACATTATGAGCCAGCCTGACGCGGTCATGCGCCGGGAAGGGGAAATGCGCAGGCGCGGCAGCGTGGGCATTGGGCACATGGCAGATGGCGCCCTGCTCCAGCAGTTTTCCTACGACCGCGCCGCCAAGGGCACCGGTGCCGCCGGTCACCACGATATGTCTGCCGTCCAGTGTTTCCGTCATATTCGACCGCTCCGTCATTGCGCGCCGCCGATGCGGAAGGTCGCGCCTTTCGCGCGATCACTCAACCGAAATCTCGATGACGTAAGGTCGTCCAGTCGCCCGCGCGCGCCCAAGCGCGTCCGCCAAGCCGCCGGCGCCGGAAATCCGCTCGGCGGCAATGCCATAGGCTTCGGCCAATTTGCAGAAATCCGGCGGTGCCGGCGAGACGCCGACCGGCTCGACGCCGACATCGAGCATCGAGGTTTCGATCTCGCGGTAGCCACGATTGTTCCAGACTGTGAAGATCACCGGCGCCACCGCGTCGAGCGCGGCGCCCAGTTCCGGCAGGGTGAACTGGAAGCCGCCGTCGCCGGTGAGGCAAACGACCGGCGCCTCAGGCCTGGCAAGGACGGCACCGATCGCTGCCGGCGGGCCGTAGCCGAGCGCGCCGAAGCCGGTGGCGGCGTTGAACCAGCCGCCCGGCCGGTCGTGATCGTAGTAGAGGTTGGCGGCGTAGACCGGCTGGGTCGAATCGCCGACGATGATCGCGCCAGGCAGTGCATCACGGATCGTCTCGACGGCGCGCAATTGCGCCTGCATAGCCGGGCCAATCTCGGCAAAGGCCGCTTGCCGCGTCGCGGCGGCGCGAGCGGCGCCGTCGCCCGATTGCGCCTGGCCCGTGCCGAGTTCTGCATGCAGCGCTTCGAGCGCTGCACCGCAATCGGCCTGGATTGAAATCCGCGCAGGCCGGCGGGCAAGCTGGTCGGCGTCAATGTCGATGCGGATCAGATTGACGGGCAGGACAAAACCGCCGTCGCCATAGCCGTCATAGTCGGTCGGACCGAATTCGGTGCCGGCTGCGATCACCAGGTCGGCATCGGCGATCAGCGCACGCACCGCCTTCAGGCCGGGGCTGGCCGGCACGCCAAGTGGATGACGATAGAGCAGGCCGCGCGCATTGGCGGTCTGGACCACCGGCGCTCCCAGCCTCTCGGCCACCCGCTGCAACGGCGCTTCGGCGGATTTGGCGCCGCCACCGGCGAGGATAAGCGGCCGGCTGGCAGACGCGCACAGCCTTGCCGCCTCTGCAATCGCCGCCACATCCGGCCCGGGCGGCGCTGAATTCCGCAGCAGCGGCACGATGCCGTTGGCCGGCATGGTCATGACATCGGTCGGGATCTCGATATGCACCGGACCCGGACGCGAGGATGAAAACAGCGCAAAGGCGCGGGCGAGCACGCCGGGCAGTTCGTCGGCCTCGGTGACACGGTGCGAAAACAGCGCCACCTTCTCCATCATGCCGCGCTGGTCCGGTAGTTCATGCAGATGGCCAAGGCCTTTGCCCAGCGTCGGTGTGGCGTTGACGCCCGAGATTACCAGCATCGGCACCGAATCGGCGCGGGCCTGGCCCATGGCGGTGATGGTGTTGGTCAGCCCCGGCCCGGTGATGACGAAGGCGATACCCGGCCTGCCGCTGGCGCGCGCATAGCCGTCAGCCATGAAGCCGGCGCCCTGCTCGTGGCGCGGCGTGACGTGACGGATCTTCGATCGCGCAAGCCCGCGATAGAGCTCGACCGTGTGTACGCCGGGAATGCCGAAGACGATGTCGACGCCGTGCGCTTCGAGCAAGGTGATGAGCGCTTCACCGATGGTCGTCATTGTCTTAGCACCGGGCGTGTGAGGCAGGTCGGGCCGCCCTCGCAGGCAATGCACAGCGCATCGGCCTCGAATGTCGAGACCGTACAGCCAGCGGCCTGCATGGCAGCCGCCGTCTTCGGAAAACCGGCAACGGCGATAACCTGGCGCGGCGCGGTCGGCAGCACGTTCAGGCTGAGCCCATTCGAGGCGAAGAATTCGTCGGCATCGCCCTCGACCAGCCGAATGCCGCGTTCGCGCAGCATCTGATGGAAGGCGACCGGCAGGAGCGGCGCATAGACCAGCGCCAGATCGTCGGCGAGCGGGCTGATCACCGACATCAGGTGCAGGCAGGCCTCCTCGCCTTGCCAGAGCGGCAGGTCGAAGCCGTAGACCTGGATGCCCTTGGGTGAAAGCAGGTTGGAGAGCTGCTGGATGCCGTGCTGATTGGTGCGCACGCCGCGGCCGACGGCCAGCGTGTTTGCATCCACCCACACGCAGTCGCCGCCCTCGACCTGGCCGGGAGCATCGATACGGCCGAGGACGGGGATGCCCATGCGCCCGTAGGCTGCTTCGTGCAGACCTGGCTCAGGCCGGCGCAGCGCCTTGCCCATGGCGAGGATGACCGCGCCATGGTCTGTCATCAGCGAGGGATCGTGGGTGAAAACGGAATCGGCAAGTCCGTCATCGGCGTCGCTCAGCCATTCGATTTCGGCGCCTGAGACAGAAATCAGCCTGGCCAGCGCTTCGTGCTGGGCAGCCGCTTTTTGCGGATCGAAGCCGGGGCCATAGTGCCAATCCAGTGCTTCGGCCCGACGCATGGCGCTGGCGGCGGAGCGCATCAGCACGCGCTGCAGCGTCCCGGCCATCGACTGCGACCCGTATGCTTTGTCCACTAAATTCTCCTGAAACGCGCCTCTCCTGCCAATAGCCACTCGGCAGGCGGTGATCAATGGTCCAAAAACTGCGGTTGACGGAGGCAAGCGGAACGGTCCATCTTGAGAATCGGAACGCTGTCCAGTGACGGGTAATGGGTAAAAAATTCCAGCAAGGACTGCCTCGGCTGCTCCGCGGGGCGCCGCGACGATGACAGCGCCGGCCACCGCCCTGAAGCATATGGCGCAGAACGGCGCTGCCGAAGCCATCCACGTCGAGAACCTGCACAAGAATTTCGGCAAGCTGCATGTATTGAAGGGCGTTTCGCTGTCGGCGCGCGATGGCGAGGTGATCGCCATCATCGGCGGCAGCGGCTCGGGTAAGTCGACGCTGCTGCGCTGCATCAACTGCCTGGAGAACCCGACCAGCGGCATCATCCGGGTCAATGGCGAAGAGATAAAGCTGAAGGCCGACAGCTACGGCCACACCGTGCCCGCCGACCGCAAGCAGATCGAACGCATCCGCTCCAAGCTCGGCATGGTCTTCCAGAACTTCAATCTGTGGAGCCACATGACGTTGATCGAGAACGTCATCGAGGTTCCCGTGCATGTGCTCGGCGTCAAGCGCGATGTGGCGATCGGCGAGGCGGAAAAATTGCTCGCCCGCGTCGGCCTGGCCGAAAAACGTGACGTCTATCCCGCCTATCTGTCGGGCGGCCAACAGCAGCGCGCCGCGATTGCCAGGGCGCTGGCCATCAATCCGCGCGTCATGCTGTTCGATGAGCCGACCTCGGCGCTCGACCCGGAGCTGGTCGGCGAGGTGCTGAAGGTGATCGGCGACCTGGCGCGCGAAGGCCGCACCATGGTGCTGGTCACCCATGAGATGAAGTTTGCCCGCGAGGTCGCGACGCATGTCGTCTACCTCCATAACGGGCTGGTCGAGGAAGAGGGGCCGCCGGAACAGATCTTCGGCGCGCCAAAATCCGAAAGGCTGAAGCAGTTCATCCGCAACATCAGTTAAACCGTGGGCGGACGAAAACCGGGAACAACAACAAAACTGGGAGTCATGACGATGAAGATTATTCTCAAGACCGTTGCCGCAGCGCTGCTGCTTGGCGTTGCCGCCATGGGCGTGGCCAAGGCCGATCCGGTCAAGATCGGTGTCGCTGCCGAGCCCTATCCGCCGTTCACCTCGCCGGATGCGTCCGGCAAATGGGTCGGTTGGGAAATCGAATTCATCGACGCTGTCTGCGCCGAGGAGAAGCTCGACTGCGTCATCACGCCGGTCGCCTGGGACGGCATCATCCCGGCGTTGACGACCAAGAAGATCGACGTCATCGCCAGCTCGATGTCGATCACCGACGAACGCAAGAAGACGATCGACTTCTCCGACAAATATTACAACACCCCGACCGCGATCATCGGGCCGAAGGACCAGAAGTTCGGCTCTACACCGGAGGACCTCAAGGGCAAGATCATCGGTGTCCAGGTCTCGACCGTACACGCCGACTACGCCAAGAAGCACTTCGCCGACGCGGCGGAAATCAAGGAATACCAGACCCAGGACGAGGCCAACCAGGATCTCGCCGCCGGCCGGGTCGACGCGGTGCAGGCCGATTCCATCGCCCTCGACGCCTTCCTGAAATCGGACCAGGGCAAGCAATGCTGCGATCTAAAAGGCATGGTCGCGCCGGATCTGGCCATTCTCGGGCCCGGCGTCGGCGCCGGCGTCCGCAAGGAAGACACCGAGTTGAAGGAAAAGATCAACGCCGGCATCAAGGCCATCCGCGCCAACGGCAAATATGACGAGATTTCGAAGAAGTACTTCGACTTTGATATTTACGGCTCCGACACGCAGTCGAACTGACGGCCTCATCCATGAGCGATTAACCACGCGGCCGCGATAGAGCCGCGTGGTTGGTCGAAATCCATCGACGCGAGCTTCCGCGGGCGGAAATCGCCGGCGGTTTTAGCGCCAGCAATTCGAGGGCGACGCTGATCGACGCATTTGTTCCGGCTTGGGCCGCCTCTGCCATCGCGCTTCTCTCGCCCGTGCCGCCGGGCTGGGGTGGAACGCTCATCGTCGGGCTGCTCCATACGATCGAGATCGCGGTCGGCGCCACCTGTCTGGGCCTTTTGATCGGCATCGGCGGCGCCTCCGGCAAGCTGTATGGTGGTCCGGTGGTGCGCGATCTCCTGGCAGTCTATACGACAGTCGTGCGCGCCGTGCCGGAGCTGGTGCTGATCCTTCTGCTCTATTACGCCGGCACCGACCTGATCAATCAGATGCTGACGGCAATGGGCTATCAGCGCATGGACATTAGCGGGCTGGCGGCCGGCATTGCCGTGCTCGGCTTCGTCCAGGGCGCCTATTCGACCGAGGTGATCCGCGGGGCGATCCTCGCCATTCCGCAGGGCCAGATCGAAGCCGCGCGCGCCTATGGCATGTCTCCCGGCCTGCTGCTGCGGCGCATCACACTGCCGGCGATGCTGCCGTTCGCCATACCCGGCCTTGCCAATCTCTGGCTGATCGCCACTAAGGACACCGCCCTGCTGGCGGTCGTCGGCTTTTTCGAGCTGACATTGGCGACACGGCAGGCGGCAGGCGTAACCAAAGCCTATCTGACATTCTTTGTCGCCGCCGGCGCGATCTACCTTCTGTTGACGCTGGTTTCGAATCTGATCATCGGCCGCATCGAGAGCTGGGCCCGCCGCGGCATGCCCTCGCTCAAGGAGGCCCGGTGATGGCTGACCCGGCGATGACTGGCGAAGCAGCGGCCGTCGAGATAGCCGCACGCGCTTCGCTGTGGCTGAAGCCGCATCGTATCGTGCTGATCCTGATCGCGCTGGGACTGGTTTTGGCGGCGGCTGTCTTCATGCGCTGGGACTGGCTGCCTAAATATTACGGGCTAGGACTGCTCGGCATCTGGCGCGCGCTGTGGATTCTTGCCGTCACCTGCACGCTGGGCTTCCTGCTCGCCGTGCCGCTCGGGCTGGCGCAGGCTGCCGGCTCGTTCTGGTTCGCAGCACCCGCCAAGGTCTTCTGCACCGTCATCAGAGGGACGCCGCTGCTGCTGCAACTCTGGTTGCTCTATTACGGGCTGGGCTCGCTGTTTCCACAATATCCATGGATTCGCGAGTCCTGGATGTGGCCCTATCTGAGGCAGGCATGGCCCTATGGCGTCCTCGGGCTGACGCTGTCCTTCGCCGGTTATGAGGGCGAGGTGATGCGAGGCGCTTTTGCCGGCGTGCCGAAAGGCCAATTGGAAGCCGCCCGCGCCTTCGGCATGAGCCGCTGGAAGATTTTCCAGCGAATCTGGCTACCGCAGGCCTTCTATCGCGCGCTGCCGACACTGACCGGCGAAACCGTGCTGCAGCTGAAATCGACGCCGCTGGTGGCGACCATCAGCGTGATCGATATATTCGCCGTCTCTTCAAAGGTGCGTCAGGATACCTACCTCACCTATGAACCCTTGCTGCTCCTCGCGTTGATCTATATGGCGATCACCGGCATCCTCGTCTTCACGCTAGGCAAGATCGAGGCGCGGATTCCGAACAAGATTGGTTAGGTGAAATGGTGAATAGTCAGTAGTGAGTAGCCCGTAATGGTACCGGCTAAGTCCCATTCATCACTATTCACCATCACCATTCCCTCGGATATCCATGGCAATCACAATGCAACTCAGTCTCGACCAGGCAACCGGGCTGTGCCGGATGGCCGCACTTGGCGCTGGCGCCAATGAAGAGGCGGCGCAGTCGCTGGCTGCCTCGATCGTCGCGGCCGAGGCGGAAGGACTGTCGACCGTTGGGCTGTCGCACTTCATCGATTATCTCGAAGCGCTGGAAGCCGGCCGCATCGACGGCAACGCCGATCCGGTGATCACCAGGCCGGCGCTCGCGGTCTATCTCTCCGATGCGCGCGGCGGACTGGCGCATACCGGTTTCGACCGCACGATCGATGACCTCGCCAAGGCGGCGCGGCTGTTCGGCGTCGCGATTTTTTCGCAGAAGAATGCCTATACGTGCGGCGCGCTCGGCTATTTCACCGGACGGCTGGCCGCGCAGGGATTGGTGTCGTTCGCCGCCACCAACGGCCCGGCCGTGCTTGCCGGCTCGGGCTCGGTCAAGCCGGTCTACTGCACCAATCCGATGTCCTTTGCGGCACCCGCCGCGGACGGGGCGGCGCTGGTCATCGACCAATCGTCGAGCGCCACCGCCTTCGTCAACATCCGCAAGGCGGCCGAGGATGGCAAGAAGATACCCGAAGGCTGGGCACTGGATGCGAGCGGTAATCCGACCACGGACCCGGCAGCTGCAATGAAGGGCGCCATGCTTGCCTTCGGCGGCCAGCGCGGCGCCAACATCGCGCTGATGGTCGAGGTGCTGGCTGCGGGCCTGTCGGGCGCCAACTGGTCGCTCGATGCGCCGTGGTTCAGCGGCGGGCCGGACAGTCCGGGGACCGGCCTGTTCGTGCTTGCCGTCGAGCCCAAGCTGCTCGATCCGGACTTCGAAAAGCGGATGAAGGATCAGCTCGACCGGCTGCGGCGGCGCTATGGCGTGCATGTGCCGGGGCGTGCCCGGGCCGAGGCCGCGGAGAAGGCGGCGGCGCGCGGCATAAGCGCGCCGAAAGCCGTCGTGCAGCGCATTTCCGAATTCGCCGCCCGCTATTCGTCCTGAAGAAATTCGTTTATCCGATGAGCGGCTGACGAGGCCGGCCGATCCGGCAGCGCGAGCCTACTTCCCGCAATAATGATCGTTGATGACATTCGCCGCATTCGCGTCCGGTCCTACCCTGTTGTAGGAGCAGGGTTCGGCGGCCGTCGTGAACAGGTGGTTGTCATAGTAGCGCGGGCCACCGAACAGAATGTCGATGATGTCGCCGTTGGCCGGAACGTAGCGCTCGGGTTGAGCTTGGTGGTGATGCCGGTTTGCCGCGAATGCCGAGGCACCAATGCTGCAGCCTGTTGCGAAAGCCAGAGCGAAGAGCGCAACGCGTTTTGTCGTCATCGGCAATATCCTCCATTCGGAATCAAACCATACATCTAAAACCGCCGACCGAACAAAGGTTCCTGTTCCTAATGGCGTTACCCTAAAGCCGGGCGTCGGCGGGTTTTCTGCCGTTTCGAACGGATACCGGAAATCATGCTTCAACAATGCCGGGCGACCTATGCTCACCCTTTGCCTTTGGCGCGAAACCGACTATGAAACGGCTTCAACCAAGCCATCTGGATAGCCCGCCGGAGCCAGCCATGACCGAAATCCTGCAGACCCCAAAGCTCGTCGTCGTGTTCGGCGGCTCCGGCTTTGTCGGTCGTCATGTCGTGCGGGCGCTGGCCAAGCGCGGCTACCGCATCCGGGTCGCCTGCCGCCGGCCCGATCTCGCCGGTCATTTGCAACCGCTTGGCAATGTCGGGCAGATCCAGCCGGTGCAGGCCAATGTCCGGGTGCGCTGGTCGGTCGACCGCGCCGTGCAAGGCGCCGACCATGTCGTCAATCTGGTGGCAATCGCGCATGAGGCCGGCCGGCAGAAATTTACTGCTGTCCACGAGTTCGGCGCGCGCGCTGTCGCCGAAGCGGCGCGCGCCGTCGGCGCCGGCCTTACCCATATCTCGGCTCTGGGAGCGGATCTCCACGCGCAATCGGACTATGCGCGTACCAAGGCGCTCGGCGAAAAGGCCGTTCTGGAGACGGTCCAAGACGCCGTGATCTTGCGGCCATCGATCAATTTCGGGCCGGAGGACGGTTTCTTCAACCGCTTTGCCAACATGGCCCGCTTTTCCCCAGTGCTGCCGCTGATCGGCGGCGGGCAGACGAAATTCCAGCCGGTCTATGTCGGCGACGTCGCCGAGGCGGTGGCGCATTCGGTCGACGGCAAGGTCCAGGGCGGCCGGATCTATGAACTCGGTGGGCCGCAAGTGCTTACCTTCAAGGAATGCATGCAAGAGCTGCTTGTCATCATCGAACGCAAGCGGTTTTTGCTGCCCGTGCCATGGTGGCTGGCGAACCTCCAGGCATCAATTCTCGGGCTGCTGCCCAATCCGTTGTTGACCAAGGACCAGGTCCTGCTGTTGCGCCAGCACAATGTCGTGTCGGAAGCCGCCGTCAAAGACAACAGGACGCTCGCCGGCCTCGGGATCCAGCCGCGGTCGATCGGAACCATCCTGCCCAGCTATCTCTGGCGCTACCGCGCCGCCGGCCAGTTCCAACGCAAGTCCGCCGCATAATACCGGCGCGAACGGACGTCCGGTTGCCTACGCCGCGCGCCTGGTAACCTGCATCGGCAGCCCGCCTTGCGGCTGCGTCGTCAGCTTCTGCACCGGCCAGGGGCGGGTTTGCGCGGTGGTATCGAAACGATAGCGCGACAGCATGATCGCCAACGCTATGATTGCCTCCTGCATGGCGAAGCTGGCGCCGATGCAGACACGAGGCCCGGCGCCGAACGGCAAATACTGGAAACGGTCGATCTTTTCGCGATTCCCCGGATGAAAGCGTTCCGGCATGAAAGCGTCGGGCCGGTCCCACAATTTCCGATGGCGGTGGACGACCCACGGCATCACCAGCACTGCGGCACGTCGCGGTATGTAGAGGCCGTTCCAGGTTTCGGGCTCGATCGGTTCGCGGTTGATCGACGGCGCCGGCGGATAGAGCCTGAGCGCCTCTTCGAAGGCGGCGCGGGTGAGCGGCATGGCGTCGAGCCACTTCGTCGGATCGGACTCACGCGCCAGCACCGCATTGATCTCGTGCTCGATCTTTTCGCGCTCCCACGGCGCTTCGGCAAGGCAGTAGAGCGTCCAGCCGAGCGCCCTGGCCGTAGTCTCGTGGCCGGCGCCGATAAAGGTGATGATGTTGTCCTCGACCTCGGCCCGGGTCAGCCCGCCCGGTCCCTCCGCTTTCAACAGCAGCGTGAGAAAATCCTGCGGCACCGTGTCCGGATCACGCTTCAACCGCGCCTCGCGCATTTGCACCGTGTCGGTAACGATCTTGCGGAAGTAGGCCATGGTCTTGCGGCCGCGGATGCGGGTCAGACGCGGCAGCCAATCGGGTGCCCGCAAAAGGTCTAGTGGATCGACCCGACCCATGGTCTCGAACAGGCGGTCGATCTCCTTGGCAAAGCTGCCCGGCTCGCCTGAAATCTCACCGGAAAACAGCGTCTCGGCCAGGATGTCAAAGGTAAGCAGCGTCATGTCGTGAGCGATATCGAACGTGCCGCCGCCCTCGTAGCGCGTGACGAACTCCCGCGTGCGCCTCAGCATCGGCTCGGCAAAACCGAAGATATGGCGCGGCGTGAACACCGGCGCCATCGCCTTGCGTGAACGCCTCCACACCTCGCCCTCGGCGGTCAGCAAGCCGTCGCGCAGGATCGGCCGCAGGATCAGCTGGCGAACCGTCGCCATCTTGTAGTTCTTGGCGTTATCGACCAGCACGTGGCGGATGAGACCGGGGTCGTTGGCGATGACCAGCGGCCCGCCGATGCCGGTCACCGAAATCCAGGGCTCGTTGTAGGTCGGCTCGCCCCACAGTTCGAGCGGATTGCGATAGACGATGCGGATCATCTCCAGCGTCGAGGGCGGCGCGGTGCGCGGCTTCGGCGCCGGCGGGACGAAGGGGACGGGCTGACTGTCCATGACTTGCTCCGCTGACACCTCAATGTAGTGGCGGGCAAGGCAGGCGTCCATGTGAGCGGACGACAAGGTGATGCATCCGCTCTCTGGAATGTGACCCGGGCACCGGAAAGTGCCTGCTTGCTGTGTCCGGCTGCGTGTCTTAGGTGGCAGCACCACAGATGTCAGAACCGGCGGGAGCCTGTCTTGAAGCACCAGTTGAACGTCATCATCGGCAGCACGCGGCCGGGCCGCGCCGGACCAGTTTTCGCAAAGTGGCTGGAGAGCTTTGCGCGCGAGCATGGCAAATTCGAGCCGGTGCTCACTGACATCGCCGCATTCAACCTGCCGGTGCTGGACGAGCCGCATCATCCGAGACTCGGCAAATACGAAAACAGCCACACGAAAGCCTGGTCGAAAGCAATCGACGCCGCCGACGCATTCGTCTTCGTGGCGCCGGAGTACAATTATTTCACCGCTCCCGCGATCGTCAACGCGGTCGACTACCTGCTCAGGGAATGGCGATACAAGCCGGCCGCCATCCTCAGCTACGGCGGTGTCTCCGGCGGCCTGCGAGCGGCGCAGGCGGTCAAACCGTTGCTGACCGCCGTCGGTGTCATGCCGATTCCGGAAGGCGTGGCGCTGCCGACGTACCAGAAGCTGCTCGACGAGACCGGCGCCTTCCTGCCCAGCGAGCAGGTGCTCGGCGGGGCCAGGACCATGCTGGACGAGCTGTTCCGCTGGAGCGAAGCGCTGAGGCCGATGCGCGCCACCTAACAACGCGAACGGCCGAGCTGGCCGATGCCATAACTTGCTCATGCCATAAAGAGATGGAATGCTCCGGCAAATGACCGGGCCGGGGCGGTTCGATTTGCGTTTTCTGTTTGCCTTGCTGCTGATCCTCTCGACGGCCTCCGCTGCAATGGCGGAGCGGCGCGCTGCGCTGGTCATCGCCGAGAACGACTACCGGCTGATCCGGCCGCTCGCCAATCCCGTCAATGACGGCGAGATCATGGAAACGGTGCTGAGGAAGCTCGGTTTCGAGGTCTTCCTCGAAACCAACCGCGACCTGCGGCGCATGCGCCGGGCGCTCGACGATTTCCGCGAGGATGCCAAAGGCGCCGACGTGGCACTGGTGTTCTTCTCCGGCCACGGCGTCGAAATAGCCGGCGAGAACCGGCTCCTGCCGGTCGATGCAGACGCGTCGTCGCTCGCTACGCTGGAAAGGACCAGCCTGCCGCTGGAGGAGATCCGCGCGGCCGTCGCCGCCACCAGCAAGGTCGGACTGATCGTGCTCGATGCCTGCCGCAGCGATCCATTCGCGGCTACGGGCGGCGAAGGCCGCGGCGCAACGGCGCTGGTAAAAGAGGTCAGCGACAAGGTCCGGCCGGGTCTTGGCCGCATCGGGCGGGCAGAAAACATCCTGTTTGCCTTCTCGGCGGCGCCCGGCGAGACCGCCGCGGATGGGACGGGCCAGAATTCGCCGTTTACCGCGGCGCTGACGAAATACCTCGGCACCGAAGGTCTCGAGATCCGCTCCGTGCTGACGCTCGTGCAGCAGGAGGTCTACGACCTCTCGCGCGGCAGGCAATTGCCCTATGTCGAGAGCGGCCTGCCGCAGCTGTTCTTTGCCGCCTCGGCCAAGGAGAAATTGCCGGAACGCGAACGCTTGTTGCTGGCCATGGCCGAGGTGACGCCTCTGATGCGCGGCGAGGTGGAGAAGATCGCCAGCGACGCCGACATGCCGTTGGCACCGCTCTATGGCGCGTTGATCAGTTCCGATGCCGGCCACCTCTCTGCGGACAGTCTGAACGCCAGGCTGCGTGAGGCAGCCGACGCCTTCGTCAAGGTGCGGAGCGAAATGCAGACGCTTGGATCCGACGATCTCAGAGTGTCGGCGTTGCGCCGGCAAGCCGAAGAGCAGCTTTCGCTGGGAGCGTTCGATGCGGCGCGCAAAAAGCTCGCCGAGGCAGCCGAGATCGACAGTGTCTCTCGCAACGCTTTGAGGGCCAATTTCGTCAGCCGCACGCTCTCCGAGGCCGCAACGCGCTATTTGTCCGGCGGGGCGGCGCGCGCCGACCTCGACTACGCCACAGCCATCAAGGACTATGAGTCCGTGCTCGCGCTTTATGGCGAAGCCGGACAGGTGGTGCTGTCGCTCGACGACGCCGACCGCTTGATCCGCACGCTGGACGAGCTCGGCAAGCTCTATACCACGGTCGGCAATATCGATGCGGCTGGCCGTGCCTTCGAGGCGCTGCAAGCCGATCTCGAGCGGCGGTCGCATCATGAAACCGATCCCAGCGTGAAGCGCGACTTCGCCGTCAGCCACATCAAGCTCGGCAATGTGCGGATGGCCCAAGGCAATCTGCCGACAGCGCTGCAAAACTATGAGACGGCCAAAACCATTCTGCAGGGCCTGACCGAGGCAGAACCGGATAATCTGGACTGGTTCGGCGACCTCGCCATGGCCGACGACAAGATCGGCAACGTATTGGCGACGCAAGGCGATCTGGCCGGCGCCGCAGAGGTCTACCAGGAAAGCCTGTCGATCAAGAAGCAGCTCGCCGCCGGAGAGCCCGACCGTGCCGAACCGCAGCGCGACCTGACCATCACCTACGATGAGATCGGTCACCTTGCCCATATCGCAGGTCAACTGGACAACGCACAGGCGGCCTATGAAGAGAGCCTGAAGGTGCGGCTGGCGCTGGCCGCGGACAAACCGGGGGACGCCGACCGGCAGCGTGACGTCTCGGTCAGCCACGATACGATAGGCGACCTGCTGCGCGAACGCGGCGACGCTGCCGGGGCGCTAGCTGCCTACAAGGAGGGCCTGGCGATCGTCAAGCAACTGGCGAAACGCGATCCGGACGACACCGAGCTGAAACGCGACCTGTCGGTCGGCAATGCCAAGATCGGCAACGCGCTGAGCGACCGGCAGAATTGGCAGGCGGCACTTTCGGCTTATCGTGAGGCACTTTCGCAGGCCAGCGCGCTCGCCGCCGGCGACCCGAACAACACCGAATGGCAGCGCGACCTGTCCGTATGCATCGAGAAAGTCGCCGGCGTCCTGGCTATACAGGGCGACCACAAAGGCTCGCTGAAAGCCTATCTGGACAGCTACGCGATCGCGCAGCGGCTGGCGAAGCTCGATCCCGCCAATTCCGACTGGCAGCGGGACTTGTCGATAACGCTGTCCGAGATCGCCACGCTGCGCCTCAGGCAGCGCGACGTCAGGGGGGCGCGGCAAGCCCTTCAGGACAGCCTGGCCATTCGTGAGAAACTTGCCCGGTCCGATCCGGACAACGCCACCTGGCAGCGCGACCTGGTGGTCGCCTATATCGACTACGCCCAAGTCGCAAAGGACCCGAAGGCCGTGCTTTCCAAGGCGCTCGACATGACGCTCGAGCTCGACCGGACCGGTCGGCTGGCGCCGCGATACAAGTTCATGGTCAAGTTCCTGCGTGAGCGGCTGGCCAGGATCGAAGCCAAGCGCCAGTAGCCGGCCGACGCGACGATCATTCCGTTCGGAAATGCCTGCAAACCTTGGAAAAACCGCCTTTTGCGCCTATATCTACGACATTAGAAATGCGCGATTCGAAGCCGATTTTTCGCGCTCTGCACACGGCATCAATCAGACAGGTTTTCATGAGCGACCAGACCGACATCGCCAACGGCGTTGAAGCCGAATACGGCGCCGATTCCATCAAGGTTTTGAAGGGCTTGGATGCCGTCCGCAAGCGGCCGGGCATGTATATCGGCGACACCGACGACGGCTCGGGCCTGCACCACATGGTCTATGAAGTCGTCGACAACGCCATCGACGAAGCACTGGCCGGCCATGCCGACCTGGTGACGGTGACGCTCAATCCGGACGGATCGGTGACGGTCATCGACAATGGCCGCGGCATTCCGACCGATATCCACACCGGCGAAGGCATTTCGGCGGCCGAAGTGATCATGACGCAGCTGCATGCCGGCGGCAAGTTCGACCAGAATTCCTACAAGGTGTCGGGCGGCCTGCACGGCGTCGGCGTGTCGGTCGTCAACGCCCTGTCGGCCTGGCTGAAGCTGAAGATCCGCCGCAACGGCCATATCTACGAGATGAGCTTCACGCATGGCAATGCCGACGCGCCGCTGCGCATCACCGGCAGTTATGAACAGGACAAGGTCCCCGGCACCTATGAAGGCCGCAGCGGCAGCGAAATCACGTTTTTGCCGTCGTCCGAGACCTTCACCATGGTCGAGTTCGACTACGGTACGCTGGAGCACCGGCTGCGCGAACTCGCCTTCCTGAACTCCGGCGTGCGCATCGTTTTGACCGATGCCCGCCATGCCGACATCGTGCGCCATGAATTGCACTACGATGGCGGCCTCGAAGAATTCGTCCGATATCTCGACCGGACGAAGAAGCCGTTGCTCGATAAGCCGATCTCGATCCGCGCCGAGCGCGACGGCATCACCGTCGAAGTCGCCATGTGGTGGAACGACAGCTACCATGAAAACGTGCTGGCCTTCACCAACAACATCCCGCAGCGCGACGGCGGCACGCACCTTGCAGGCTTTCGCGGCGCGCTGACACGCCAGATAACCGGCTATGGCGACTCCTCGGGCCTGACCAAGAAGGAAAAAGTGGCGCTGATCGGCGACGATTGCCGCGAAGGGCTCACCGCGGTGCTATCGGTCAAGGTTCCCGACCCGAAATTCTCCTCGCAGACCAAGGACAAGCTGGTGTCGTCCGAGGTCCGCCCGGTGGTCGAAGGGCTTGTCAACGAAGCGCTCGGCACCTGGCTCGAGGAGCACCCGACCGAGGGCAAGGCGGTCATCGAGAAGGTCATCCAGGCAGCTGCCGCGCGCGAGGCCGCGCGCAAGGCACGCGACATCACCCGCAAGAGTTCGCTCGGCGTCACCTCGTTGCCCGGCAAGCTGGCCGATTGCCAGGAGCGCGACCCGGCGAAATCCGAGATCTTCATCGTCGAGGGCGACAGCGCCGGCGGCTCGGCCAAGGGCGGCCGTTCGCGCCAGAACCAGGCAATTCTTCCGCTGCGCGGCAAGATCCTCAATGTCGAGCGCGCCCGCTTCGACCGCATGCTCGGCTCCGACATGATCGGCACGCTGATCACCGCGCTCGGCACCTCGATCGGCAAGGACGAGTTCAACGCCGACAAGCTGCGCTACCACAAGATTATCCTGATGACCGACGCCGATGTCGACGGCGCCCACATCCGCACCTTGCTGCTGACCTTCTTCTTCCGCCAGATGCCGGAACTGATCGAACGCGGTCATCTCTACATCGCGCAGCCGCCGCTCTATAAGGTGACGCGCGGGAAGAGTTCGCAATACATCAAGGACGAAGCCGCCTTCGAGGAATTCCTGATCGGCTCCGGGCTGGAAGAAGCGTCGCTTGCGCTCAGCACAGGCGAGGTGCGGGCCGGGCAGGACCTGCGCAGCGCCATCGACGACGCCCTAGCTGTCCGCCAGCTCATCAACGGGTTGCACACGCGCTACAACAGAGGCGTGGTCGAGCAGGCAGCAATCGCCGGCGCGCTCAACCCGGAGATCTTCACCGACCTCGGCCGCGCCAACGAGACGGCCGAGCGTGTTGCGCGCCGTCTGGATATTATTGCCGAGGATACCGAGCGCGGCTGGACCGGCCGCATGTCGACCTCGAACGAGGGCATTGGCGGCTATGTCTTCGAGCGAACAGTGCGCAGTGTCAAGGAGTTCGCACATCTCGACCTGGCGCTGATCAATTCCGCCGACGCACGCCAGCTCGACCGCTATGCGCCGCGCCTGGCAGAAGTTTACGGCGAGCCGCCGGTGCTGCGCCGCAAGGATGTCTCAGAAACCATCTCGGGGCCGCTGGCACTGCTTAATGCCGTGTTTGCCACCGGCCGCAAGGGCCTGACCATGCAGCGCTACAAGGGCCTTGGCGAAATGAACGCCGAGCAGCTCTGGGAAACGACGCTCGACCCGAATGTGCGCTCGCTCTTACAGGTCAAGGTCAATGATGCGACTGATGCGGACTCATTGTTTTCACGGCTGATGGGCGACGAGGTCGAGCCAAGGCGCGAATTCATCCAGGAAAACGCGCTGTCGGTTGCCAATCTGGACATCTGAGCCGCCATCCAGATACCCAGCCAGCAGGCATGAAGTGTATTGGTGCGCCTTGGCGCACCAATACGACTGCTGCAACGCAACAAAGATCACCAGGACCGCCGGAACGGAAAGGCTTTCAAGGCATTGTAGTCGATCACAATCGCCGCAGGAGGCATCCATGGGACGTGGCATTTTGCTCTGGCTTCTCGGAGTCCCGATTCCGATCATTATTCTGATTATGCTGTTTGCAAGGTAGGGGGCTTCCATGCCGTCCACGCTAACGACTGTCGACGTTTCCGCACCGACGGAATCCGCTTCCCCCGCCGTCAGCTGGGGGCCAATCGTCGCCGGCGCCTTTGCTGCGTCCACGCTTACCTTCACTTTGATGCTGCTCGGCTCCGGGCTTGGGCTGAGCATGGTGTCGCCATGGTCCGGCTCGGGTGCGTCAGTCACCACATTCGCCGTTTCCACCGCCGTCTGGCTGATTGTCGTGCAGTGGCTGTCGTCGGCCCTGGGCGGCTACCTCGCCGGACGCCTGCGCACCAAATGGGTCGGCATCCACACCGATGAAGTCTTCTTCCGCGATACCGCTCACGGCTTCCTGGCCTGGGCGCTGGCGACGCTGCTCGTCGCCGGCGTGCTCGGCACGGCGCTTTCGGCCGCGATAGGTACCGGTGTCCAGGCCGCTTCGACTGTGGCATCCGGCGCGGCAATGGGCGCTTCGGCAGGTGCTGCTGCAAACGCTGGTAGCGCCTCGACTAACGACGCCACATCGTATTTCGTCGATACGCTGTTCCGCCCGGCCGATCCGGCAAGGCTCGCTGCCGCCAATCCGGAGAGCGACGCTGCGGCAACGGCACAGGCATCGCGCATTCTGCTCGCGAGTGCCGCAGCAGGCGAAATATCGGCCGAGGACAAGACCTATCTGTCAAGGCTAGTGGCCGCCCGCACAGGTCTGTCCGAAGCGGATGCCACCGCTCGCGTCGATGCGGTAATCGCCAGAGCACAGGACGCCAAGGTCAAGGCTCAGCAGGCGGCCGACACCGCCAGAAAGGCAGGCGCCACCTTCTCGCTGATCGGCGCGCTGTCGCTGGTCGTCGGGGCCTTCATTGCCAGCGCGGCTGCAGCACTTGGCGGCAGGCAGCGCGACGAAGAGGAAGCGATTTTCCTGACCAATCGTTGATCGGTGACTAAGCGAACTCGGTCCGCTTCGGGAAGATTACGCCCGAAGGGGACCTTGCTTTGAACTGCCGGCGCAGCATTGTCGTGCGCTGCTCGCCGCCGATAGCTCAGTCCTCCAGCTTGCGGCCAAGATCGACCGCATCGCGCAGCACGGCAAGGTGCGAGCGCGGCTGTGCACCGGCCGGCGCGTTGATCTCGACGCCGCTCGCCGTCAGCGACCAGTAGAGCCGGTGCGTGAAGACGCGGCCGCGCAAGCCGCGCAGCTCGACCTGGATGTTTTCCACGCCGGGACCAAAATTTTCCGTCATCGGCCCGGAAATCGGGTCGCCGGTCAGCCAGCCATTGCCCCTGTCGAAAATATTGGTCCAGCGCGTCGCGGCAAACACCGCGCCATGATGCACCGCCCGCTGCGGCTTTCCCGAATGGCTGCGCCCTTCCTGATAGAGCATGGTCCCGCCCGCCGCCCTGTCGGCGATCGGCGGGCATGCCGAGAACAGCCGCTCGGCGATGCCGCGCCTGAATTCGGCGAGGTTGTAGGTCACCAGAAACTCGCTGTGGGTCAGCGGACTGCCGAGCGTGACGAAATCGCTGATCTTCCACGACAGCGGATGATCGGCGTCGCCGACGCGAAGCTGCCGGTAGAGCTCCCATTGGCTGCGCCGGAATGCGGCGAGGTCGTCGAGGCTGTCGGGCCAGGCGGCGGCATCGGCGGCCAGCGTCGCCTTGTCGACGGCGTGGATCGCCTTCAGCCGCGCTCTGTCACGAATGGCTTCCAGCTTTCGAGGCCTGAAATCGGCCCACAATATCTGCAACAGATCATAGGCGATGATCGACCCAAGGCTGTGCGAGACCAGCACGATGCGGTCATAGGCGTCGTCCGTCATAAGACGCTTCAGCAGCTTGAGACCACGCTCGCGCACCAGCGCCCGCTTCTCGACCGTTGCCGCTTCGGCCCGCACATAAGCGGCGACATCGCCGAAATAAGGCAAGCCAAACTGGTCCACCAACCAGATGACGAACGACGCCAGAACCGTGACAAGCACGCCGGTCGTCCAGGAGATGTAGCCTTGCCAGGCCGACGTTGCGAGCGCCAGCGCCGCGCCGAGGACGACGATGGTTGCCAAAAGCGTGACGGCGTAGAGTTTGCGCACATCGTGCGGAATATCGGCGGGCTTGCGCCAGAGCAGGGTCGTCACCCAGGCAGCAAGGCGGCTCCGGGTCGTGCCCTGGGTGATGTCGGCCCAGTAAAGCTCGTAGAAATCGGTGCGGCGGCCATCGACATCATAGGGCGTGGTGATCCGGCGAAGCTCGTGCGAATTGGTCCGGCTGTCGGGCGTGATCCAGCTCTGGTTGATTTTCGCACCCATCGGGTCGGCCGGATCGGCGACATGGGCATAGAACGGAGCACGGGCCGGATCGTGGCTCCATACGGCCTGGACAAATCCCCTCAACGTGTCCATGGGCCGCTGTTCGCCCATTCCGTGCACGACCACCACCGCCTGGCTGCGCTTGCGTGGCGCCTTCTCTGCTGCGGTCAGATCGGCGGCGGGCGATGCAGCAGAACCAGGGTCGGGCACCAGCACCTCCACGATGACGCCGTTAGCAAGACGACGGGTCGGCATCGTAGCTTCAGAACCGGTAACAGCCAAGAAAAAGCCCGGCGCGGGGCCGGGCTGTATTCGACGATCGGCAGTGATTTGGCAACGATGCCGTTTCAGTGATCCATCGCCTTGACGATCTCCTCGGTCATCTTCTTGGCGTCTCCGAGCAGCATCATGGTGCCGTCCTTGTAGAACAGGGTGTTGTCGATGCCGGCATAGCCGGAGCCGAGCGAGCGCTTGACGAACAGGCAGGTGCGGGCCTTGTCGACGTCGAGGATCGGCATGCCGTAGATAGGTGAGGACTTGTCGTCACGAGCCGAGGGATTGGTGACGTCGTTGGCGCCGATGACATAGGCGACGTCGGCCTGCGCGAACTCAGAGTTGATGTCCTCCAGTTCGAACACTTCATCATAAGGCACGTTGGCTTCGGCCAGGAGCACATTCATGTGGCCGGGCATGCGGCCGGCCACCGGATGGATGGCGTATTTTACGTCGACGCCGTTGGCCTTGAGCTTATCGGCCATTTCGCGCAGCGCATGCTGCGCCTGGGCGACGGCCATGCCGTAGCCCGGCACAATGATGACTTTTTGCGCATTCATCATCAGATAGGCGGCATCCTCGGCGGAGCCCTGCTTGACCGTGCGCTCGATGCCGTCGTCGGCAATGGCTGATGTCTCGCCGCCGAAGCCGCCGAGGATAACCGAGATGAACGACCGGTTCATGCCCTTGCACATGATGTAGGACAGGATGGCACCGGACGAGCCGACCAGTGCGCCGGTGATGATCAGCGCCAGATTGCCGAGCGTGAAACCGAGTGCGGCGGCGGCCCAGCCCGAATAGGAATTCAGCATCGACACGACCACCGGCATGTCGGCGCCGCCGATCGGGATGATGAGAAGGACGCCCAGCGCCAGCGAGGCGGCAACGATCAGCCAGAACACCAGCTTGGATTCAGTGGTGACGAGCAGCACGATCAGCACGATCAGCGTAATGCCCAGGGCTGCGTTGATGAAGTGACGGCCGCCGATCATGATCGGCTTGCCCGACATGCGGCCGTCGAGCTTCAAGAAGGCGATGACCGAGCCGGTGAAGGTGATGGCGCCGATGGCGACGCCAAGGCTCATCTCGATCAGCGCCTGGGCATGGATATCAGCGACGGTGCCGATGCCGAAGCTTTCCGGTGCATAGATGGCGGCGGCCGCCACCATGACCGCGGCAAGACCGACCAGCGAGTGAAAGGCTGCGACCAGCTGCGGCATCGAGGTCATGGCAATGCGCCGTGCCGTGACCGCACCGACCGAGCCGCCGATCAGCAGCCCGAGCACGATCAGTGCGAAGCGGCCGGCGGAAGGGGTGGCCAGCGCCAGCGTCGTGGCGATGGCAATGCCCATGCCGATCATGCCGTACATGTTGCCCTGGCGGCTGGTGGTCGGATGCGACAGGCCGCGCAATGCCAGGATGAACAGGATGCCGGAGACCAGATAGAGAAAGGAGGCGAAGTTGGCGTTCATAGCGGCCTACTTTTCCTTCTTCTTGTACATGGCCAGCATGCGCTGGGTGACGAGGAAGCCGCCGAAGATGTTGACCGATACCAGCATCAGCGCAACGAAGCCGAAGCCGGTGGCGATGCCCGAGGCCGAGATGCCGACGGCCAGCAACGCGCCGACGACGATGACGGAGGAAATGGCGTTGGTGACCGCCATCAGCGGCGTGTGCAGCGCCGGCGTCACCGACCAGACGACGTAGTAGCCGACGAAGATCGCCAGGACAAAAATGGCGAAGCGGAAGACGAAGGGATCGATCGCGCCGCCGGACAGCGCGTACGCGGCGTCGCCGGCCGCCTCAGTGCCGGGAGCGACGGCAAGGTTCTGCACGGCGAGCCGCACGGCAGCTGTGGCCTGGTCGAGCTGGTCGAGGGCTTTCTGCAGGGTCTGATCCATCACGCGATCCCTCCGGTGGTCTTGGGCTTCCTCGAAGCGGCCGGCCTCTTCGCAGCCGGCTTCGCCGAAGCCTCGGCAACCATCGTCTTGGCCGGAATGGCCGGCGGTTCGACATGTTGGCCCTTTGGCGGCTCCTGCTTAGCCCTGACGAAGGCGGGATGCACGACCTTGCCGCCATCGGTCAGCATCGTCGCCTTGACCAGTTCGTCGTCGTGGTTGATGGCAAGCGTCTTCGTGGTCTTGTCGACCAGCGTCTCGAGGAAGGCATAGAGGTTCCTGGCATAGAGAAGCGAGGCCGAGGCGGCGACGCGACCGGGAACGTTGAGATGGCCGACGATCTTTACCCCGTTGGCCGTGGTCACCACCTTGCCGGCTTCGGCGCCCTCGACATTGCCGCCGCGCTCGACCGCGAGGTCGACGATCACCGAGCCCGGCTTCATCGAGGCGACCATTGCCGCCGAGACCAGCTTCGGCGCCGGACGGCCGGGAATCAGCGCCGTGGTGATGACGATATCCTGCTTGGCGATGTGCTCGGCGGTCAGCGCCGCCTGCTTGGCCTGGTATTCCCTGGACATTTCCTTGGCGTAGCCGCCGGCCGTCTCCGCCGCCTTGAACTCCTCGTCCTCGACGGCCAGGAATTTTGCGCCGAGCGAGGCGACCTGTTCCTTGGCGGCCGGGCGTACGTCGGTGGCGGTGACGACGGCGCCGAGGCGGCGCGCGGTGGCGATGGCCTGCAGGCCGGCGACGCCGACGCCCATGACGAACGCCTTCGCTGCCGGTACGGTGCCAGCCGCCGTCATCATCATCGGCAACGCCCGGTCATATTCGGCAGCCGCGTCGATCACCGCCTGATAGCCGGCGAGGTTGGCCTGGCTGGATAGAACGTCCATCGATTGCGCCCGGGTGATGCGCGGCATGAACTCCATCGAGAAGGCAGTAATACCGGCCCTGGCAAGGGCTGCGACCGCAGCATCGTTGCCGTAGGGATCCATGATCGCGATCACGGCAGTGCCCGGCCGATACGCTTTCAGCTCGGCATCGCTCGGCCGGCGCACCTTCAGCACCACATCGGCCTTGGCAGCATCGCCGGCCCTGCCGATCGCGGCGCCCACCCGGGCGAACTCCTCGTCGGGAATGCGCGACGCCGTGCCGGCGCCGGTTTCGACAATCACGTCAAAACCCAGTGCCGCCAGCCGCTTCACCGTATCGGGCGAGGCCGCGACACGCGGCTCGCTTGCGTCGAGCTCACGAGGGATAAAAACCGTCTGTCCCACCGCACGATCCTTTCGGTCGGAACCCTGTTACCGCAAGACACCGACCGACCCAGGGGGCGCCTTCGACAAAGGTTGGAGGAGTTATCGGAGAATAAAGGCGCCGATGGCTAGGATCAGAACGAACAGGATAGTTCCTGAGAAGAAGCCGCCCACAAAGAACCCGAACGCCATGGCCAGAAGCACGGCGAGGCAAAAGAGCGATCCGTATTTCGCGAGCCTGAGGAAGCCTGCATAGGTCCGATCATGCTCGGCATAGTCCATCTTCGCGCCCAGTTCGACAGGACCGGTCGGCGTGTGTTCAGCCATAGGAATACCCCTTCGAAGACATCTTTCAGGCACATAGCGAAAAGCCGCGTTAAGGGCAATGGCGCTAATGCCGCATCGCCGCAGCCAACAATCTCAAGCAAAACTTGAAGCCGCTGCGCGGAGCGCGGCGATACCAATCCCAATGGATGGCAGGTCCGCTATTGCCGATGTCGTTAGCCGGCGAGATGCGGGAACAGACCGAGCAGGCCGACAACGATCAGATAAAGGGCGACGATATAATTGAGCAGCCGCGGCATCACCAGGATCAGCACGCCTGCGATCAGCGAGATAAGCGGGGTAAGGGCGAGCGTCGAAATGGTCATATCGGTTCCTTTGATCGGATCGCTGTCGAAGTGATGCTTGGCGGATGTCGCCATGCCAACCTACCACCAGCACCCTTGCCCAGAACGCCGAAGCGACCGGAAGGCTCCATGGCTCGTTCAGGCCGCTTCGCGAAAATACTTGGCGGTGGGCAGGATGGTCAGGGGGGCGAGTTCGCCGGCACCGGGCGTATCGAACAACATGCGCTGCTCCATCGGCGTCGAACGGAAGAACGGAAAGCGAGCGTAGGTTTCGTTCTTGATCGCCAGGACATCGGCTTGATAAAGCAGCGCGAAACAGTTGATCACGCCGGCATAGGGCCGCGCATCGCCGATCGGTCGCGCCCGATAGATGCGCTTGTAGAAAGCCGCATGGTCCTCGCGGATCATGGATATGCAGTAAGGCGCGCCGAAATGGAAGCAAGCCATGCCGGCAAGGCGCAGCGTCACATACGGGATCTGCGGGTAAAGCCGTGACCATTCGGCGTCCACGGCAAAACGGCTCGGGTCGATAAAGACTTCGCCGGCTGCCAGACGCGGCATCAACAAGTCCTTGTAGACGCTGAGCGCTGGTGATGTCGCGTTATCAGCAGACACGTTATGCAGGCGCATTGTGCTGACCAGCCGCCCCTCGATGTAGATTCCGAACGTATGGCAATTGGGCAGTTCGTCAAATTCGTCATGGACCTGACGGGACGCATTCTCGGGCACCAGATCGTTCATCCGATAGGAATTGTAGCGCAGCCTGTAAATACTTTCGAAGTCCTCGCCGCTTTCACAGCGTCGGTACTCCGTCCGGTCAAGCAGCGCATAAACATGTTGCGCGAAGCTGGACATGGTCTCGGACGCATCTTTCCCACCAGCGCCCGCCGCATGGCCGAGCGAACTCAACTGGGCACACATGAACTCTATTCCCCGCGATTACCGCCACCAGCCGACACTACGGACGGGTCATGAGATGTAAAGATGAAAATAAGTAGGAGCTCGTTTACCGCCCGTTAAGGTTAACAATTAATAAAATTATACTAAAATACGCGGTTTTTCAGCGCGAAGTCAGCGCCGCGGCGCCTTCCTTGCGGTCTGGATGTCCTTGGCGAAGGGCCAGACGGTGCTCGACATCGTCTCGATGCCGGACGCGCTGAGTGCCGACCCGAACAGAAAGCCCTGGACCAGGTCCGGCTTGACCTGCAATGCTAGGATCTTGAGCTGTTCGAACGTCTCGACACCTTCGACGGTAACCGAAAGTCCCAGCGGCCGTGACAGGTTGACGATGCCCTTGAGCAATTCGAGCGACCGGCTGTTCTGAGTGACATCGATCAGGAACGAGCGGTCGATTTTGATTTTGTCGAGCGGCAGTTTATGGAGATAGCTGAGGCTCGAATACCCGGTACCGAAATCGTCGAGCGCAATGCGCACGCCGAGCCGCTTCAACTCCTCGATATATTGGCGTGTCAGCGACTTGTCGTCGAGCAGCGCCGTCTCGGTGACCTCGATCTCCAGACGTCCAGCGGAGAGACCGGATTCAGCCAGCGCGTCGCGAACCTTCTGGATGACATCACGGTTGCGGAAATCCTTGGCCGAGAGATTGACCGACACGCTGGTCTGGGCCGGCCATTTGGCGCATTCCGTGCAGGCCGCATGCAGGACGAAGGTGCTGATGTCGGAAATAATCCCCATTTCCTCCGCCAGCGGAATGAAGATACCGGGGGAAATCGGCCCGAGATCGGGATGATCCCAGCGGCACAGCGCTTCGCAACTGGCGATACGCATCGTGCTCATCGTCACGATCGGCTGATAGACCACCCGCAATTCGTTATTTTCCACAGCGCTGCGCAGGTCCGCCTTCATCAGCTGACGGCTGCGGAAGGCAGCATCCATGGAGGCCTCGAACAGCCGCCAA
The DNA here is from genome assembly GCF_055811495.1 of Mesorhizobium sp. WSM4830. Classification (NCBI taxonomy): domain Bacteria; kingdom Pseudomonadati; phylum Pseudomonadota; class Alphaproteobacteria; order Hyphomicrobiales; family Phyllobacteriaceae; genus Mesorhizobium; species Mesorhizobium sp. WSM4830. The sequence continues at coordinate 132,077 of NZ_JBVVQI010000011.1, forward strand.
CCGTTCTTGCCAAGCTCCTTGGCCTTGTAGAGTGCAAGGTCGGCTTTGACGATCATGGCGTCAACGTCGGTATCCTTGACCCGCGACAGCACCGCGCCGCCGCTGGCCTGGATGCGTAATCCGTGGCCGGCGACATCGACCTCGCCCTGCAGATTGACAAAGATCTCATCAACCTGGCCGGTCAGGTGGCTTTCATCCTCGATGCGCTCGAAGAAGATCATGAACTCGTCGCCGCCGAAGCGGCTGACGGTGATGCCTGGCCCAGCGACTGCCGCCAGCCGCTCGGCAACGGCGTAGATCAATCCGTCGCCGACCGGATGGCCGAGCGTGTCGTTGACGCTCTTGAAATCATCGAGATCGAGCACCACCAGCCCGCAGAGACGGTCGGGATCCCCTGAGGCCATGGCTTCCACCACCAGCTCGTGGAAGTAGGCGCGGTTGGGCAGGCCGGTGAGACTGTCGTAGCGCGCCATGAAGCGGATCTTGTCTTCGGCCTCGACCCGGGCGGTCACATCCTCGAAAGTGACGACGCCCAGTTCCTGGCTGCCTTCGCGCGCCGAAAATTCATAGTGCTGGCCGTTGGTGAGCGAGACCAGGACCTTGCGGTCGCGGCCCTCGCGCAACGCACGCGTCAGCTGGGCTTCGATGTAACGGCAATCCTTCGGCGCCAGCATGCCGCCTGCAGCGCCGCGCATCAGCAGACCGTGGATCGAGCGGCCTAGCAGCGCATCGGCCGATTTGAGCGACATCAGGTGCGCGGCTTCGGCATTGGCCACCGCCACCCGGCCGTCGGGGCCAAGCATGACAAGGCCATGCGACATGGTGTTGAGCGCGCGGTTGAAACGCTGCGCGATGCGGTTCGCCTTCTTTTCCTCCGACAGGGCGGTAAACAGCACTTCGCGGACGATGTCGGCGAACCGCTTGATCGCAAACAGAAAGGGGGCCGACATCAGACCGAGGATGATGTGGTAGATATCGCCGCGCAGGATAAAGCCAAGCGATATGGGCCATGTGGTGGTTATGATAAAAATCATGACCATGCGCGGCGACCCATAATTGCGGCCGGCAATCGACGTGACCGATGCCAATGTGACGCAGACAGAGGCTATTTCGGCATAGTTGTCGTGGCTGTCATTTGCCAGATAGATGCTGACGAAACAGAATGCGCCAAGCATGAAACCATGCATCGAACCGAAAATTATGTAATCGTTTTCACGATCATGGGCTTCTTCCCACGTCGTGGGGGAAGGAAGTCGCCCGTATTTCCGGATGTTGCGAAGGCGCAGAGTACCGACAATGATGAGCCCAGCGGCAACGAGAAGATACGCCAGGTCCATGGTCTTCCAATAGACCAGGATGACGAGGAGTGTCTGCGCAACAAGGCCGATCGACAGCGTGAACCCGTCGCGAAACAGCGTTTCCACGAACGGAATGTAAACGTCGACCGGAATCTCGTTTTTTCGTCTCAGATTCACGCCTGGATCCCAACCCTGGGGAACCCAGCAGTGTCACATTGGCCTTAAGAAAGGTTTAGAGCGGCGTTTCGAGCCCTGCCGGCATCCATTGGTGACGCAACGAAACAGGGAAACTACAGTTCAGGTAAACAAGGCGTATCACGGTGCGGAATCATTCGGCGGCTTGAAGCTGCGTCCGCAGCGGCGCCGTCGAAAGGCGGTCGAGCAGACGCTGGCGTTCGCCGGCGGCTTTTTCGGCACTGGCCCGCTTGACGTGGCCAAAGCCGCGGATGAGCGCCGGTACCGAAACAAGCGCGGCAGCGGCCTCGATCTTGCCCGGCGCCAGCGCGCCGGCGACAAGCTCCAGGTCGGCTTCATAGAGGGCAAGAAGCTCCCGCTCCATACGCCTCTCTGCGCTGTAGCCGAACAGGTCGAAAGCGGTGCCGCGCAGGCCCTTCATCGCCGCCAGCAGGCGGAACCCGTTCATCATCCACGGGCCAAAGCTCGATTTCTTCGGCTTGCCGTCACTGCCGCGCCTGCCCATGATCGGCGGTGCGAGATGGAATTCAAGCTTGCCGTAGCTCTGGAACTGATTTGCGAGCTCTGCGGCAAAGGAGCCGTCCGTATAAAGCCGCGCTACCTCGTATTCGTCCTTGATCGCCATCAGCTTGAACAGGTTCTTTGCGGCAGCCTCGGTCACCACGGTCGAACCGGGCACAGCATTGGTTTCGGCCTTGCGCAGCGCCGCCAGTCTGTCGGCATAGCGCTTGCCATAGGCGGCGTTCTGATAGGCGGTCAGGAAGGCGACGCGGCGAGCAATTATATCGTCCAGCGTCTCGGCAATTGCGGCATGCTGCGCGGCCTTGCCCGGCTGGGCGAGAAGGCTGCGGACGAAATCCGGCTGGTGGGCGGCGCGGCGGCCCCAGCGAAATGCCGCGATATTCATCGCTACCGCCTCGCCGTTGAGCTCGATCGCCTTCTCGACCGCCTCCGCCGACAGCGGCAAGCCGCCGTGCTGGAAGGCGAAGCCGAGCATGAACATGTTGGCGCCAAGCGAGCTGCCGAACAGCGCGGTGGCGGTGCGGGTAGCGTCGAAGAAATGCGTCCTGCCGTCGCCCGCGGCAGTTCTTATCGCTTTCTTCAGCCGCTCGACGGGCAGCGAGAAATCGGCCGAACGGGCGAACTCGCCCGGCATGATCTCGGCGGTGTTGACGAGGAAGATGGTATGGCCTTCGCGCACCGCGGCCAACACCTTCTTGGCACCCGAAACGACGAGATCGCAGCCAAGCACGAGATCGGCCTTGCCGGCCGATACGCGAATGGCGTGGATGTCGTCCGGCGTGCGGGCGATGCGGACATGGGTGAACACAGAGCCGCCCTTCTGGGCGAGGCCGGCCATGTCGATCATGCCGCAGCCCTTGCCTTCCAGGTGCGCGGCCATGCCTAGCACCGCGCCTATGGTGACGACGCCGGTGCCGCCGACACCGTCGATGATCGCCGCCCAGCCTTGTTCACCGAGCGCAAATTGCGCCGGCGCCGGCACACCCGCGAGCGGGTCGGCCGCGCCGGCAATGCCTTCGGCTTTCCTGATTTTGGCGCCGTGGACGGTGACGAAGGACGGGCAGAAACCGTTGACACAAGAGAAGTCCTTGTTGCAGCTCGACTGGTCGATCTTACGCTTGCGGCCGAATTCGGTCTCGACCGGCTGGATCGAGACGCAATTCGACTGCACGCCGCAATCGCCGCAGCCTTCGCAGACCAGCTCGTTGATGAAGATACGCTTGTCGGGATCGGGGAAGGTGCCGCGCTTGCGGCGGCGGCGCTTCTCGGCGGCGCAGGTCTGGTCGTAGAGCAGCACCGAGACGCCCTTGACCGAACGCAACTCGCGCTGGACGAGATCGAGATCGTCGCGGTGGTGGATGGTGGCGCCGGCGGGAAATTCCACCTTGCCGGTATATTTGTCCGGTTCGTCGGTGACGATGGCGATGCGCTCGACGCCCTCGGCGCGCACCTGCCTGGCGATCATGTCCACCGTCAGGCCGCCCTCGTGCGGCTGCCCGCCGGTCATCGCAACGGCGTCATTGTAGAGGATCTTGTAGGTGATGTTGGCGTCGGTCGACAGCGCGAAGCGGATCGCCAGCACACCCGAGTGGTTGTAAGTGCCATCGCCCAGATTCTGGAAGATGTGCTCGCGCTTCGAGAACGGCGCCTGGCCGACCCACTGCGCGCCCTCGCCGCCCATGGCGGTGAAGCCGACGGTGTTGCGGTCCATCCATAACGCCATGAAATGACAGCCGATTCCGGCGGCGGCAAGCGAGCCGTCCGGCACCTTGGTCGAGGAATTGTGCGGGCAGCCGGAGCAGAAGAAGGGCGTGCGCGAGGCGATGTCTGACGTGTCGGCCAGCATCGCCTGGAACTGGCGCAACTTCGCCACCCGCGCAGCGATTTCTTCCGACGGGCCGATCGTTCGCAAAATCCTCTCGCCGAGCGCGATGGCAATATCATTGGGGTCGAGCGCGCCCTTGGCCGGGAACAGCCAGTCGCCGCGCTCGTCCTTCTTGCCGACGATGACCGGCTGCGTCGCAGTGCCGTAAAGGTTCTCGCGCAGTTGCACCTCGATCAGCGAGCGTTTCTCCTCGACGACGACGATGGTATCGAGGCCGCGAGCAAAGTCGGCGATGTGCTGCAGGTCGAGCGGCCACGGGCAGCCGACCTTGAACAGCCTGATACCGATACGACTGGCGGCCGCTTCGTCGATGCCGATATCCTCCAGCGCCTGGCGAACGTCGAGATAACTCTTGCCGATGGTGACGATGCCAAGCTTGGCGCTGCTGCCGCCCGAATAGACGATCCGATTCAGCCCATTGGCGTGGATGAAGGCCGAAGCGGCGGCGCGCTTGTATTCATGCAACCGCTCCTCCTGGCCGAGCATGTCGATCTCGTTACGGATGTTGAGGCCGCCGGGCGGCATGTCGAAGTCCGGGATGACGATATCTAGCCGGTCGAGCGCGGCATCGACCGAGGCCGTCGATTCGATGTTGTCCTTGACGCATTTGATCGCCGCCCAGGTGCCGGCAAAACGCGACATGGCAAAGCCGTAGAGGCCGTAGTCGATGATCTCCTGGACGCCGGCCGGATTAAGGATCGGCACCATGGTGTCGACGAACAGGAACTCGGTGGCATGCGCGTTGGTCGAGGATTCGGCCATGTGGTCGTCACCCATCAGGGCCAGCACGCCGCCATGTCTCGATGACCCGGCGAGATTGGCGTGGCGGAACACGTCGCCGGAGCGGTCGACGCCCGGACCCTTGCCATACCAGACTGAAAAAACGCCGTCATGGGTACCCTCGCCCAGCAATTCGGCCTGCTGCGAGCCCCAGCAGGCGGTGGCGGCGAGCTCTTCGTTGAGACCGGGCTGGAAGACGATGTCCGACTGAGCGAGCTGGTTCCTGGCCTTCCACAGCTGCATGTCGAGGGCGCCGAGCGGCGAGCCGCGATAGCCGGAGACGAAACCGGCGGTGTTCAAGCCAGCCCGGCGGTCGCGCTCGCGCTGCATCAGAAGCATGCGGATGACTGCCTGGGCACCCGACAGGAAGATGCGCTCCTTTGCCAGGTCGAACTTGTCGTCGAGCGCGACATTGTGCAGCGTCATCAGGCATTTCCTGTGCGGAGGTCGCGCCTAGAGGTGCGCGGCCAACGTCGGAGTCGAGTGCCCACAGTCTTTCTTCCCTTGCCGGGGAGGTCAAACAAAATCGAAGGTGCCAGGCGGTCCGCAACAAACGATCCGTGAGCGGCCGTGTGGCGCCACGAAACGCCTGTCGGGGAGGATGGCCAAGCACGAAAATTCCGGCGGCGGTCGGTGCCGCTGGTGACGCATCATGCAGCCTTTGGGCAGCTGGGCTTCGGTTCACCGGGCAGCTTGCCGTCGACATGGCCGGCCAAGTCCTTGTTGAGCTCGTAGACTGGCCCGACCACCAGAGGCCGGTCGGGCAGGACCGACTGGTCGAGCGAGGACGTCAGAGTGGTCTCGAAACTCTGCAGCAACTTGCCGCTGGAATCCTCGATGCGGATCGACACCGCATAGGGCTTGTCCTTGACAACGCAGGTGAGCGGCGGGCTGGTGAGCGTCACATGCGGCAGCTTCGGCCATATTTTCTGGGTGACGATGATCGGATCACCACCGGCCGGGTTCTGGAAGGAGACCACAGCGACCTGCCCCTCACCCACCGGCCGCAGCGGATTGAGGGTGATGACATAGGTGGCGATACCCAGCCGGTAGTTGAACTCGAACAGCTTCCCGGAAATGGCGAACAGCTGGTCCTTGCCGGAATCACGGCAGGCGCCGAGCGCGGCCGCCGCAAACAACGCCGCGACGACAATCATCGCGCGCGAACATTTCTTAGACATTGGTGACCTCCCTGGCCGCGGTTCGGCGGCGATAGTATCGGTTTGCCTTCTGGCGGTTGCCGCACACCGCCATGTCGCACCAGAGGCGGCTGGAATTGCGGCTTCGGTCGACAAACAGCCAGCTGCAGTTCGGACATATCCTCAGCCTGGCGATGGTGTCGCTGCGCAGCAGCGACAGCGCCGAGACCGCAAGCGCCGCCTCGAAGGCGATCGGATTTGCCGGGTCGCCGAACGGTTTCCCGGGCGTGCCGATTTCGGTGTGGCCATGGGCGAGGCCATCGGCGCAGGCTTCCAGGAACTCAGGCATGTCGGCGGTGTCGATCGCACCTTTCGATACCGCGCCGCGAAACAGCCGATCGGTCGTCTCCCGGATCGACAGCACCACCGGTGCGATCTTTTCAGGCGCCGGCGCCACGAGCCGCCTGCCGCCGCGCGCGGCGGCGCGAAAGCCACTCGCCGCTTCGGCAAAGCGGGCGATCTCGGCCGGATCGTCGAAACGGTCGAAGGTTTCCTTTGGATCGTTCCGCAAAACGACGGTGTTCGCCGTGTCGAGCGCCAGCATGCCACCGGTGAAGCGGTGCGGAGTCCAGGATACTGTCATATGGAGAATCTAACCGATAAATCGCGTTTGACAAGTTAGATTCCGGGTGCAACGCTCGTCACTGAGGCGATCGCCGTATTGAGAATGTCGTCCGCCCCAAACCCCGCCCCGATTGCGGGACATGCATCGAGGGTCTTGCATGCTCTATTTCTTCCAGCAGGTTCTGAACGGGCTGCATTCGGGCGCGCTCTACGCATTGCTTGCCTTCGGCTACGTGCTGACCAACGGCATCCTGCACCGTACCAATCTTGTCTATGGCGCGCTGTTCGCCTTTTGCGGGCATACGATGATCCTCACCGCGGCGTTCGGCTATCAGGCGCTGTGGCTGACGCTGTTTGCATCGGTTGCGCTCGGCGTAGCTGCGGCATTCCTTTATGCGGCGCTGCTCAGCCATGTCCTGTCGCGAAGCATCTTCGAACCGCTGGCCGACCGCTCGCCCAACGCCATCGTGGTGACGACGCTCGGCATATTGCTGGTCTTGTCGGAAGCCAGCCGCATCGCCGCCGATACCCATGACCTATGGTTGCCGCCAATGCTGGCCCAGACCATCGTCTTCGCGCAGAATGCCAGCTTCAAGGCGACGTTGACGCTGATCCAATTGCTCGATTGCGCCGCCGTGCTGGCGGCTATTGCGCTGGCTGCGTGGGGGTTCACACATTCCAGCTTCGGCCGAAGCTGGCGTGCCGTATCCGACGATCCCAAGGCCGCTGCGATGTGCGGTGTCGATGTCCGCGCGGTGTTCCGGCGTGCGGTGCTTTTCGGCGGGCTTTGCGCGGCATTGGCTGGCGTGCTCGCCGCCTTCTACTACGGAAACATCAGCTTCGGCACAGGGTTGGTCTACGGGTTGAAGATCCTGTTCGTAACCGCAGTGGGCGGCTATCTCTCGCCTTTGCGGGCGGCACTGGGCGCCGCCGCTTTCGGCATGGCCGAATCGCTATGGGCCGGTTATTTCCCGCTCGAATGGCGGGACGGCTGGATGTACCTGTTCCTCGTCGCCATGCTTGTGCTGATCGGCTCCGGCCGCGACCAACAGAAGATCGCCTGAGCCGCATCCGACTTTGGTTGGATGAAAGCGCCGCATGTCCTTGGACATGCAAACGACGAGGCAGCATTTTGCCGGGCGTCACCTCGCAACTGTGTTTATGCGGGCTGTCCCATGTTGACCCGCCGAACCACGCACTGCATACCGTTGGTCCACAGCGACGCGACGGACAGGGAACCGGCGTGCTCTGACACAAGGGAGGAATGCATGGCAGGGCTTCTCGCTCTTTCCAGAACCATCGACCGTTTGAACGAATTCATCGGCAAATGGGTTTCGTGGCTGATCCTGCTGGCAATCCTGGTAAGCGCCGCCAACGCCGTCATCCGCAAGGTGTTCGACATGTCCTCGAACGCCTGGCTGGAATTGCAATGGTATCTGTTCGGCGCCGCCTTCATGCTGGCCGCCGCCTACACTCTGAAGCAGAACGACCATATCCGCATCGATATCGTCTACGGCATGTTCTCGCGCCGCGTGCAGCACTGGATCGACCTTTTCGGTCACGTCTTCTTCCTGATGCCGTTCGTGACGTTGATGGTGGTCTATTTCGTTCCCTATGTGTCGCTGTCGTATCGCAGCGGCGAGATGTCGAACAATTCCGGCGGGCTGATCATCTGGCCGGCGAAGGCGATCCTGCTGGTCGGCTTTTTCCTGCTCGCGCTGCAGGGCATTTCCGAAATCATCAAGAAGATCGCCATCATGCGCGGTCGGATGGACGATCCCACTCCGTTCATATCGGTGCATGAGCAGGCCGAACTCGAAGCCAAGGCGCTCGTCGAAGAGGTGCGCTCGTGATCGAGTTCATCGCCCAGAACATGGCGCCGATCATGTTCGCCTCGCTGATCGTCTTCCTGCTGATCGGCTACCCCGTCGCCTTCTCGCTCGCCGCCAACGGTCTGATGTTCTTCTTCATCGGCGTACTGCTGTCGCCCTATTCGGGCGGCTCGATCAATCTCGCCTGGCCGTTGCTGCACGCGTTGCCGGATAATTTCTATGGCAGCCGGGTGATGTCGAACGATACGCTGCTGGCGATCCCGTTCTTCACCTTCATGGGCATCGTGCTCGAACGATCCGGCATGGCCGAAGACCTGCTCGACACGATCGGCCAGTTGTTCGGACCGGTCCGTGGTGGCTTGGCCTATGCCGTGATTTTCGTCGGCGCTCTGCTTGCCGCGACGACCGGCGTGGTGGCGGCTTCCGTCATCGCCATGGGGCTGATTTCGCTGCCGATCATGCTGCGCTACGGCTACGACCGGCGGCTGGCATCCGGCGTCATTGCCGCGTCCGGGACGCTCGCCCAGATCATCCCGCCGTCGCTGGTGCTGATCGTCCTGGCCGACCAGCTCGGCCGCTCGGTCGGCGATATGTACAAGGGCGCGCTGATCCCCGGGCTCATTTTGACCGGCATCTACATGCTCTACATCCTGCTCATGTCGATCTTCCGGCCGAAGTCGATGCCGGCCCTGCCGCTGGAGGCCCGCACGCTGGGCCATGGCGTGCTGTCGCTGCTGGCGGCGCTGCTGGCGGCGGTGGTGGTTTCCTATGCGGCGTATCGCTACCTCGCGCCGAACCATGGCGGCAACGCCGATATCCTCGGCGCCAGTATTGGCGTCATCTTCATCTATGTCGTGGCGATCATCGACCAGCGCCTGAAGATCAACCTGATGTCCAGGCTGGCGCAGCAGGTGATCATCGTGCTGATCCCGCCGCTGGCGCTGATCTTCCTGGTGCTGGGCACAATCTTCCTTGGCATCGCCACGCCGACGGAAGGCGGCGCCATGGGCGCCGTCGGCGCGCTGGCAATGGCGGCGATGAAGGGGCGGCTGTCACTCGACGTGGTCAAGCAGGCGCTGGCCTCGACGACCAGGCTGTCGTCCTTCGTTCTGTTCATCCTGATCGGCGCGCGGGTGTTCTCGCTGACCTTCTACGGGGTCAATGGCCACATCTGGGTCGAGCACCTGTTGACGTCGCTGCCGGGCGGTGAGGTCGGTTTCCTGATTGGCGTCAACATCCTCGTCTTCGTGCTCGCCTTCTTCCTCGACTTTTTCGAACTTGCCTTCATCATCGTGCCGCTTTTGGCACCGGCGGCCGATAAGCTCGGCATCGACTTGATCTGGTTCGGCGTGCTTTTGGGCGTCAACATGCAGACCTCCTTCATGCATCCGCCCTTCGGCTTCGCGCTGTTTTATCTGCGCTCGGTCGCCGCGCGCGTGCCCTATCTCGACCGGCTCAGCGGCAAGCAGATCGCGCCGGTCACCACAGGGCAGATCTATTGGGGCGCGGTGCCCTTCGTCTGCATCCAGGTCATCATGATCGGCCTGACCATCGCCTTCCCGCAGATGGTGATGCACTACAAAGGCACCGTCGTCGATCCGGGCACCATCAACTACCAGGTGCCGGAGACGCCTGGCATCGGCTTGTCGCCGCTTGGCGCGCCGCCGGCCAACGGCGGCACTGCCCCGGCCTCACCTTCCACACCGGATTTGTCGCAGCCGCCGAGCTTCGACGAAAAGCCGCCCGCGAAACCGGCGGCGCCGGCAGTCGATCTGTCGCAACCACCTAGTTTCAACTGAGGAAGGCCCGGTAGCCATGAAGGCGGTGCGACTGGAGCGAGTGGGCCGCCTCGCCATGTGCGAGGTCGAGAAACCGACCGCCGGGCCAGACGAGCTGCTGGTGCGGATCGAGGCGTGCGGCGTCTGCGGCACCGACAGGCATCTTTTCCATGGTGAATTCCCGTGCACGCCGCCGGTGACGCTCGGGCATGAGTTCTCCGGCATCGTCGAGGCGATCGGACCTGCCGTATCCGGCTTTTCCGTGGGCGACCGCGTTACCGGCGACCCCAATATTGCCTGCGGGCGCTGTGCGCATTGTCAAGCGGGCCGGGTCAATCTCTGCGGTAATTTGCGCGCCATCGGCATCCATCGCGATGGCGGCTTTGCCGAATATCTTGTCCTGCCGCAGAAACAGGCCTTCGTTTTGCCAGACAATCTGGCGCCGACGCATGGTGCGTTCTGCGAGCCGCTCGGTTGCTGTCTGCATGGCGTGGACCTTGCCGCGATCAAACCAGGCTCGTCGGTTGCCGTGCTCGGCGGCGGCGTGATCGGCTTGCTCACCGTTCAACTGGCAAAGCTCGCCGGTGCGACGACCATCATCTTGTCGACGCGTCAGGCCTCGCGGCGGGCTCTAGCCGAGCAACTTGGCGCAACGGCGACGGTCGATCCCAGCGCTTCCGACGTCACCGAAGCGATCGTCGGCCGGTCGGGTTTGATGCCGGGCGGAGTCGACGTGGTGTTCGAATGCGCCGGCGTGAAAGACACCGTCGAGCAGTCGCTACGGCTGGCCAAAGCGGGCGGCACAGTTGTCATCGTCGGCGTGATGCCGCGAGGCATGAAAGCGGCGTTCGAACCGTTCGACCTGCTGTTCCGCGAGTTGAAGGTCCTGGGCTCCTTCCTCAACCCCTTTACCCATCGCCGGGCCGCCGATCTTATCGCCTCGGGGGCGATCGAGGTAGATCGGCTTATATCGCGGCAGGTCAGCCTCGACGAGGCGGTGGCGATCATTGCCAACCCGCCGGCGCCCGGTGAGGTCAAGGTCCTGGTAATGCCCGGCTGATCGCAAACGAGATGCACTGCGGCGCCAGCGTCCCGAAGGAACGCCGGCGCCGCAGAGCAGCAAGATTCAGAGCTTGCTGTTGCGCTGCTGGACCATCATGAAAGTGTCGTAGTTGTACTCGGCCACCTGCGCCCAGAGATAATGCTCCTTGCGGAACGCCTTGATTGAGTCCCAGATCTTCTTGAACGGCGCGTTCGAGGCTTCCATCTCGGCATAGACCTCGTTGGCCTTTTCGAAGCAGGCGGCCATGATCTCCTGGCTGAACGGGCTCAACTTGGCGCCGCCGGCAACCAGCCGCTTAACCGCCGCCGGATTGAGATAGTCGTATTTCTGCAGCATGTTGGCGTCGGCCGCTTGAGCGGCAGTATGCACCAGCGACTTGTAAGCCGGCGAAAGTTCGTCGTATTTCGCCTTGTTGAACATCAAGTGGACGGTCGGTCCACCTTCCCACCAGCCGGGATAGTAGTAATAGGGCGCAACCTTGTAGAAGCCGAGCTTCTCGTCGTCGTAGGGGCCGACCCATTCGGCGGCATCGATCGTGCCTTTTTCCAGCGCCGGATAAATGTCGCCGCCGGCGATCTGCTGAGGAACCACGCCGAGCCTTTGCACCACTTTGCCGGCAAAACCACCGATACGCATCTTGAGGCCGGAAAGGTCGGCGACCGTTTTGATCTCCTTGCGGAACCAGCCGCCCATCTGCACGCCGGTATTGCCGCCCGGCAGCCCGAACAGACCCTGCGTCGCCAGGAACTCGTTGAACAGGTCGATGCCGCCGCCATGATAGTGCCAGGCGTTTATGCCGCGCGCGTTGAGCGAAAACGGAACCGCCGCTCCCAGCGCCCAGGTCGGGTCCTTGCCCCAGTAATAGTATGCCACAGTATGGCAGGCCTCGACGGTGCCGGCAGTGGTGGCATCGGCGGCCTGCAGGCCGGGAACGAGTTCGCCGGCGGCGAAGACCTGGACCTGGAAGTTGCCGTCGGTGGCCTCCGACAGCATCTTGGAAAACACTTCGGCACCGCCATAGATCGTGTCGAGCGACTTCGGGAAGGACGACGCCAGCCGCCAGGTCACTTTCGGATTGGACTGGGCGATGGCCGGCGCGGCAAGTGTCGCGGCAGCGGCCGCGGCGCCAACACCGGCGGTGCCGGCCTTGCGGATGAACGAACGACGATCCATGAAGTTCCTCCCTTTTGGATCCACTGACCGACATTCGGGACACATCGGCGCCCGGATCGGCTTCGAGCCGACAATACACAGGCAAGGAGTCGAGTCCAGCGCGGCAGCCCGGTTTGAGTGGCGCATTTCGGGGAAATTCACGGCGTTGGGGCAGATCTTGCAACTATAGTCTAAGGTCGATTAACTGGCCTACGCGACACGCCGAAACTTGCCATGGAAATGCGCCTTCGGATCGCCTATTTTGCAGGCAGATAATTCGTTGCACCCGATGGGATCCGGACCAAATGCACCAGCCGCTCGTCGCCATATCGACCGACGTCCGCCAGTTCGACAATTACACCTGGCATGCCGCGCCACAGCAATATCTCGAAGCGGCGCTTTCGGGTGCAGGCGTGTTCCCGCTGCTGGTACCGTCCTTCGGCGACCGGCTCGACTTCGATGAACTGCTTTCCGCCGTCGACGGCGTCATGGTCACCGGTTCCAAATCGAACGTTCATCCCTCGCTCTATGGCGGTGACGCCAGCGAAGCTAATGGTCCTTACGACCCCGCCCGCGACGCGACGACGTTGCCGCTGATCCGCCGGGCGGTGGAGCGCGGGGTGCCGTTGCTCGCCATCTGCCGCGGCATCCAGGAGATGAATGTGGCGCTGGGTGGCACGCTGGCCACCGAAATCCAGGAACGCGCCGGTTCGCTCGATCATCGTGCGCCGGCAAGCGACAATCAGGACGAACGCTTCGCCATCCGCCAGAGCGTGTCGATAAAACCCGGCAGCTGCCTGGCCGGGGTCTTCGGCGCCGGCGACGTCATGGTCAATTCGGTGCATCGCCAGGCCATCGACCGGCTTGGCCCGAAGCTGCAGGTCGAAGCGGTCGCCGCCGATGGCACTGTCGAGGCGGTTTCGGTGCGCGATGCACGGGCTTTCGCCGTCGGCGTCCAGTGGCATCCCGAATACTGGGTCAAATCGGACAGCATCTCGTTAAAGATATTTCGCGCATTTGGCGATGCGGTGCGCCTGCATGCTGCCGCAAAATCCGCGTCGCGCGCCGCGGCAGAATAGCGCTCGTCAGTTGCCGGTCGACGCCAGCGTCAGCAGCGGTAGCGCCGGCGCGTAGGATTCGTAACCATCGCCGTCGGCGACTGAGAACATGACGATCGGATCGGTACCGTTGGCGCTGAAGGTGACCGTGCCGTCATCCTGCTCTCGCCAGAACTTCGCCTGCTCGACGCCGGGCAACACCCGGCGGCAATTTGCGGCGACGGTCAACAGCGACAGGCCTTGCGAAATCTCGGCGCCGCGGCTGACCGCACAAGACGCCTCGTCGCCATGGGCTACCAGCCTGTAGTTGCCGGATGAAGGTGGTGCCTCACTGGCTGCACGGCTTTCACCGCTACCGGCGTAAAACAGTTGGGCGCTGCCGAACAGCGCAGCGACTGCCATTAATGCGGGAAGCGTCTTCATCCTGGTTCTCCGCGCATTTCAGGCGCGCCGCGTTCGAAGAGATCAGGGAGGCGCGCTTCATTTTGCTGTCATGTGCTGTCAGGCGGACAGACACTGCGAAGGGCTCAGAATGATTCCCAGGGGTTAAGCTGAAGTTAACAATAAAATGGCGGTCACAGCCTCGCCTTGACGTTTGCCGTCTCCGGCACCGGCGTCAGCGCCTTGCGCTGCGAAAACCACGAAACCAGATTGTCGACGCACAGGTCCGCCATGGCGCGGCGGGTGTGCTGCGAGGCCGAGCCGACATGCGGCAAAAGCGAGGTGTTGGGCGCGGCAAGCAACGCCGCCGGCACATTCGGCTCGTCGGCAAAGACGTCTAGCCCGGCAGCGGCGATGCTGCCGCTGGCAAGTGCGGCGGCAAGGGCTGGTTCGTCGACCGTACTGCCCCGGCCGATATTGACGAAGACGCCGTTCGGCCCAAGGGCCGAGAGGATTTCGGCATTGACGGCCTTTTCCGTCGAGGCCCCGCCGGGCGCCACCGAGATCAGTGTGTCGACCGCCTCGGCGAGACCTTTCAGCGTCGGGTGATAGTCATAGGACAGGCCTTCGACGCAGCGCCGGTTGTGGTAGGCGATGGGCAGCCCGAAAGCGTCGAGCCGGCGGGCAATGGCGAGGCCGATGCGGCCCATGCCGAAGATGCCGACATGGCGACCGCGCAGAGTCAGTCGGCTCAGCGGATAATTGCCTTTGCGCAGCCAACTTCCGTCGCGCAGCCAGGCCTCGGCGCGCGGCAGTTCGCGGATGGTATTGATCAACAGGCCGAGCGCCGTATCGGCGACCTCCTCGGTGAGCACGTCCGGGGTGTTGGTGACCATGATGCCGCGCCGTGCGGCGTGGCGGACATCGACAGAATCATAGCCGACGCCGAAATTGGCGATGATCTCGAGCTTAGGCAGCGCATCCATCAACGCGGCGCTTATGCCGCCAAAGGCGGCTATGCCGCGCACCGTACGACGCATCTGATCGGTGACCAGCGACGGATCGGCGCGTTCGGTCTGGACGCGGCAGAACGCCGCGTCGATACGGCCGACCGCATGGTCGTTGAACTGGCCCGGCACCAGAATGGCGACAGCTTGCTGTTCGGTTTTTGTCATGCACGTTCCACCGGTTTGCCGGTCGACTGGCGCACATGCAGTTCCGGCTTGATCAGTTCCTGCGACGGCCGCACCGTCTGTCCGTTGAGTTTGTCGAGCAGCGCGCTGGCGGCGCGGCGGCCAACCTCACGCTGGCCATTCCAGACGGTGGTCAGCGCCGGCGTCGCGATCGCGGCCTCCTCGAGGTCGTCATAGCCGGTGACCGAGATGTCGATGCCCGGCACCAGCCCAGCGCGCGCAATGCCGTTCATCAGGCCGATGGCGACGAGGTCGTTCCAGCAGCACGCCGCGGTCGGCCTGTCCTTCAGCGCCAGGAACTGCCCGGCAGCCTCGAAGCCGGCCTGCTTGGTGCGCGGGCCGGCAATGCGCCATGACGGCCTGACCTCAAGCCCCGCCGCCTCCATGGCGTTGACATATCCCTGATAGCGGTCGCGGCCGGTCGACGTCTGATCGGTACCGCCGATCATTGCGATGCGCTTGTGGCCAAGCGAGATCAGATGATTGGTAGCAAGCCCGGTGCCATAGGCATCATCGCCGCGAAACACCGGCACGTCGGCACCTTCGACGGTGCGTGCAATCAGCACTGCCGGGAGACCGTTCTCCTCGGCCATGATTATGTCTTCGGGCGGCGTGCCGATGGCCGGCGACATGATGACCCCGTCAGCGCCGAGCTGCAGAAGCGTGTCGATGAAGGTGCGTTGTTTCTCGAGCTGGTCGTAGTGGTTCGACAGGATGAAGGTTTGCCGGCTGCGGTCGAGCTCGCTCTCGATCGAACGCAATATCTCGGCAAAGAATGGGTTCATGATGTCGTGGACGACGACGCCGACAATGCCCGAGCGCGAAGTGCGCAGGCTGGCGGCGCGGCGGTTGTAGATATAGCCGATGGCGCGGGCATGTTCCTTGATGCGGTCGCGGGTGCCGCCGGCGACCAGCGGGCTGTCGCGCAAGGCCAGCGAGACCGTGGCCGTGGACACGCCGAGCGCATCCGCGATGGTCGAAAGCTTGATCTTCTGTGCCAGCGCCCTGCGCTCCCGAAGCAATTTAAACTGTTTAAAGGCCGGCTCTTATGCCATCGATCCCGAGCAAATCAAAGTTTTTTTGCCAGCGCTTCCGTCTCCGCGTCCAGCGTAGCGCGGTTGCGCAAGCGAAGCCGGTGCTCGCGGTGGACGATGTAGAGGCCGCTGGCGACGATCACTGTGGCACCGGCCAGTGTCCAGCGATCGGGAAACTGGTTGAAGACGATCAAGCCGGAGACGATCATCCAGATCATCTGCGAATAGGGATAGGGGGCCAGGGCCGTGGTGGTGGCAAGGCGATAGGCCTGCACAAGAAGCCAATGGCCAAGGGCGCCGAAAACGCCAAGCATCAGCAATACGAACCAGTGCCAGCCATCCTGCGGCAGCGAAAGCGAAAACGCCAGTGTCGGCAGCAGTAGCACGGCCGGCGCCAGCGCCGAAAACAGGATGAGGCTTTCCGAGGTTTCCGTGGCCGACATACGACGCGTCATGATGACGTAGAAACTGTTCGATAGCATCGAGCCGAGCGCAAAGAGATGGCCGACGCCAAAAACCCCGATGCCCGGCCGGGTGATGATGAGGACGCCGACAAAGCCGCCCATGATCGCCAGCCAGCGCCGCCAGCCGGCCCATTCGCCGAGCAACGGACCGGCAAGCGCAGTGACCACCATCGGGCCGAAGAAGTAGATCGAGGTGGTTTCCGCCAGCTGCAGCGTTCGCAGCGCGAGAATGTTGCATATCGTCGATCCGAACAGGAGCAGACCGCGCGTGAGATGCGCCGGCAGGTTGGCAGGACGAAAGCGCAGCGGCTCGCGCCATCCACGCAGAAAGACGCCGACGATCAGCACATGGACCGCGAAGCGGGTCCAGGCGACGATCAGCGCCGAGACGCCGGCCAGCACAAGGTATTTGCTGCTGGTGTCGAGAAAGGTGAAAAACACGTAGACGGAAAGCATGCACAGGATCGCCGCCGGCGATGTCGCGCTTTCGTCATGTCTTGGGGGAGCATTCAATTTCAGGCCGGACGGGAAGCAAGGCAGTCCCTCACCAATGCGGCAATTGTCGCCTGCGGGCAAGCCAAAACAGGCTGGCACAACGACAGCCGCCGACAGGCTCAGTTTTTTGTTTTGGTGGCCGACCTAGTGGCCGAGGACTCAGGCGTGCATGCGGGCGCCCTTGGTGATCTTGTCGACGAGCTTCTTTTCGGCGCGAAGCGCGATGCCGACCACCTTGGCATCCTCCGGCGCAAATTCGGCAAAGACGGCACGGTTGGCCAGATCATACCCAGTCGAAAACATTTCCTCGACATAGAGCGAAACCGTCACACCACGCTCCAGCGCCCGCCGCTGGATCGCGCCGAGCGTCTGGCCGTCCGCCGAAAGCACGATGACCGGCTGGATCGACAGCGGGTTGTAGATATTGTCGGCGCGATCACGGTAGGGCTCGCCGATAATGTCGGGAAACTGCGCGACAATGCCGCTGGTCAGAAAGGCGGTGACGTTGAGCTTTTGCCAGACGGGAAGATCATCCTTGAGCACGATTGCAAATTTCGTATCGAACATGCGACAGTTTCCAATCCGAAAAGGGGGCCAATCCGAGGCTGCGAGTGAAGCGATGCCGCACGGTCTAGACGGGGAAGCCTTTCAGGGTCTTGGACGTTTGTGCGTGGATGCAGCCGAAAACTGCATCGTACCGGCACCCCGTGCTGCCGGCATGGAACGCATCGAGGCCCGGTTCCACGGCAACGCCTTCGATCTCCATCGCCACGACACCTATGCGATCGGGGTGACGCTTTATGGCGTGCAGCGCTTCCGCTATCGCGGCCAAACGCGTCAGAGCTTGCCTGGCCAGATCATTATCCTTCATCCCGACGAACTGCACGATGGCGGTGCCGGCACTGAAGACGGCTTGCGATACAGAATGCTCTATTTGGAGCCGTCCCTGATGCTCGATTGTCTCGGCGGCGGATCACTGCCATTCGTCGGGAATGCCGTGGTGACAGACCGCGATCTCCGGGCGACGCTGCTTTCGGCGCTCGGGCCGCTGAATCAGGAACTGGACGAGCTGTTTGTCGTCGATTTCATGACGCAGCTTATGCAAAGCCTGGCCCGGCACGCCGGTCAGCCGGCGAAACCGGTAGCGAAAACTGCGTGGCGCGCCGCCAGCCTGGCGCGCGACTATCTGGAGGAAAATGTCGCGCGGATTGTACGTTCGGATGAATTGGAGGCGATCACCGGATTGGACCGTTATGCCCTGTCGCGGCATTTCCGCGCCACCTTCTCCACCAGCCCGCACCGGTTCCTGCTGATGCGCCGGCTTCAACGAGCCCGTCGGATGATCGAAGCCGACGAGCCACTGGCGCAAATCGCCATCGCAGCCGGTTTCAGTGACCAAAGCCATTTCAATCGGCATTTCAAGAAGGCGTTCGGCGTCACACCGGGACGCTGGTCGGCACTCACGCGACGGCCGTCAGCGGCGAACGCGTGAGTTATTCAAGCATCTTGTCCTCGATATCCAGTTCGTCATCGGGGAGCACCATTTCGCCGTTCGACAGGTTCGCCTCGACACGGGCAAGCAGCTTGAACAGCGCTTTCTGATCCTTCTTGTCGAGACCCTTCAATGCCTGCTTTTCGGTCTTCTTCACCGATTTCTCGATGGCGTGGATGATTTCGCGGCCGGTATCGGTAAGGAAGATATGCGCCTGGCGGGCATCGGCGGACGAGGCGCGCTTTTCCAGAAAACCCTGCGCCTGCAGCCGGTTGATGGTCTTGGTGATGGTCGGCGGACGCACGCCGAGGCGGCCGGCAAGGTTGCCGGGCGTCTGCCCGTCCTCGCGGTCGAGCGCCAGCATGATCTGGTCCTGGCCGGCATAGAAACCATGCGCCAGAAGCCGGGCGGCGAGCGCCGTGCGCGCCAGCCGCGCCGCCGAATGCAGCCGGCTCATTGTTGCAGTCTTGTCCGCCTTGGCCATGCTCATCCCTCCTCGGCCGAACCGGTGCGGGCAGCATAGAAGCAGGCCGCCGGTTGGCAATGACGATCGAAAACATTCCGGCTCGGAAAATAGCTTTGCCGGCAAGCATCGCGGTGCTCGCGGTGGCTAATGCCAGATGTTTATTTCAGTTAGATGACAAACGACTTTCCGCAATGGCTGGATGGGGACGTGACGAGGTGTTCTCAACCGGCGTTCACCGCGACCACCATCAAGGCCTGAAAAGCGTCCGCCATTTCCCGCAGCGCTGCCTGCGACAGCGGCCCGGCCTGCCGCGCAATGCCGTCCCGCGCGTTCGATGTATCGCGTTTGCCGGGGCGATCTTTATAGGGCGCGACGGTGGCGAATATCTGCTCGCTGAGGCTGTCGGGGAAGAACATCTGGCCAGTCATTACCGAGCGGTCGTCGGGGAAGATCTTGAAATGGATGTGGGTGGTGCGGCCGCGATACCAGCCGGGATAGATGGTGGCGAAAGAAGCAATGCCGCTTTCATCGGTTCTCTGCCAGCCGCGGAGAAAGCTCTGGCCGGACGTGTCGATATCCTGCCCGTCGCCCTGTCCGGGATAGCCGGAATAGGCGCCCTGGGCGTCGCAATGCCAGATATCGACGCGCGCGCCGGGAAGCGGCCGGCAGGCGGTGTCGACGACTTGCAGCCGCACATTGAGGGCGATGCCCTTCTTGCCCTCGGTGACGTCGGTGCGTTCAAGCTTCGGGTCGAAATAGAACGGCCCTTCGGTGACCTCGGGCGTGATGGCGCAGACGCCGGCACCGGCTTCGAACAAGGCGAGCCCGGCATAGGGCGAAACCTGCCCGGCCCTTGCACCGGCTGGCAGGAATATGCCGCCAGCGGTAACCGCAACGAGACCGAGTGTCTGCCGACGGCTTAGTGGCAAGGACTTGTCGGACATCTGGCGCCTCTTCAGTGCGAACAGCCCCCGTTAATGATCCTCGGCCTATCTAGGCCCTACCGCCAGCCCGCGCCAATGAAAGTTCGGCAATGTGAGGAAAGTTCGGCAATACCAGCCTCTCTTTGGCCCACCGGTTTGCCTCGTGCAAAAGCCGAGCACACATCCTATATGGAGCCGACAATCCCTATTCGAGGCACAATATGAGCGACGCACAGACGCAGATCCCCGTAACCGTCCTCACCGGCTATCTCGGCGCCGGCAAGACGACACTGCTCAACCGCATCCTTTCGGAAAACCATGGCAAGCGCTACGCCGTCATCGTCAATGAATTCGGCGAGATCGGCATCGACAACGAGCTGATCGTGGAATCCGACGAGGAAATCTACGAGATGAACAATGGCTGCATCTGCTGCACCGTGCGCGGCGACCTGATCCGCGTCGTCGAAGGCCTGATGCGCAGGCCCGGCCGCTTCGACGCCATCGTCGTCGAGACCACAGGCCTCGCGGATCCCGTGCCGGTAGCGCAAACCTTCTTCATGGACGACGACGTGCGTTCCAAGACCAGGCTCGATGCCGTGGTGGCGCTGGTCGACGCCAAGCACCTGCCGCTGCGCCTCAAGGATTCCCGCGAGGCCGAGGACCAGATCGCCTTTGCCGATGTCGTCGTGCTCAACAAGACCGATCTGGTCACCCCCGAAGAGCTGAGCAAGGTGGAGGCGACGATCCGCGCCATCAACCCGGCGGCACGAATCCATCGCACCACTCGCGCCAGCGTGGCGCTGTCCGAGGTGCTCGATCGCGGAGCGTTCGACCTGTCCCGGGCGCTGGAGAACGATCCGCACTTCCTCGAGGCGCATGACGATCACGACCATCATGATCATGGCCATCACCACCATGATCACGACGGCCATGATCACCACGATCATGACGGGCATCATCATCATACGCACGCTTCCGACATCCATGACGTGACGGTGCAGTCGGTGTCGCTGCGCGGCGGCGAGATGGACCCGAAAAAGTTCTTCCCGTGGATCGAGAAGGTCACCCAGATGGAAGGCCCGAACATCCTGCGGCTGAAAGGGATCATCGCGCTGAAGGGCGATGACGAGCGCTATGTCATCCAGGGCGTGCACATGATCATCGAGGGCGACCACCAGCGCGCCTGGAAGGACGGCGAGAAGCACGAGAGCCGGCTGGTGTTCATCGGCCGCGAACTCGACGCCGAGCGGCTGAAGACAAGCTTCGAGGCCTGCCAGGCCGCTTGATTTAGCTGCCCTTTCTTCCTTCTCCCCTTGTGAGAGAAGGAGCAGCCCGCAACGCTGGCGGTCTCTCCTCACGACGATCCGAAGCACGGGTTGAGACCCGCAGCTCAACCCCTTAAGGGTGAGGCAGCAGAAA
The DNA here is from genome assembly GCF_055811495.1 of Mesorhizobium sp. WSM4830. Lineage (NCBI taxonomy): Bacteria > Pseudomonadati > Pseudomonadota > Alphaproteobacteria > Hyphomicrobiales > Phyllobacteriaceae > Mesorhizobium > Mesorhizobium sp. WSM4830. Next base: position 153,270 of record NZ_JBVVQI010000011.1, read on the forward strand.
TCTCAAACGGAATGATCTCTCATGCCGACAGTCGCCCCGCTCGATCTCGAAGGCCACTGCCTCGCCGCCGTATTCCTCGGTGACGTGCCGCATTTTGCGCTGGCTGACGGCACAATCCATCGACTCGACCACGGCCACAAGACGGTGCAGGCCAATGACGGAATGCTCGCCGCCTTCCATGATGCGGCAAACGACCGGCTGATCACCGGTGGTGAGGACGGCAAGATCGTTGCCGTGACCGCAGGAGGCAATACTGCGGAATTGGCGGCCGCGGGCAAAAAATGGATCACCAGCGTCGCCGCCGGGCCGCAAGGCGCTGTTGCCTATGCTTCGGGCAAGATTGCCTATGTGCGCTTTGCCGACAGCAAAATCAGGGAATTCTCGCATCCGCGCTCGGTCGAGGGGCTTGCCTTCTCGCCCAAGGGCATGCGCTTCGGCGTTGCCCGCTACAACGGCGCGACGCTGCATTTCCCGGCCGCCGACGGCAAGCCGGTCGAGCTCGAATGGGCCGGCGCCCACACCGGCATCACCTTCTCGCCGGACGGCGGCTTCGTCGTCACCACAATGCAGGAAAACGCGCTGCATGGCTGGAAGCTCGCCGACGGCAAGCACATGCGGATGTCCGGCTATCCCGGCAAGGTCAAAAGCCTGTCGTGGAGCGCCAAGGGCAAATGGCTGGCGAGTTCCGGCGCGCCAGCGGCGATCGTCTGGCCGTTTTCCGGCAAGGACGGGCCGATGGGCAAGGCGCCGCTGGAACTCGGCACGCGCGGCAATGCGATGGTCACCTCCGTCGCCTGTCACCCGAGCCAGGACGTCGTTGCCATCGGCTATGATGACGGCATGGTGATGGCGGTGCGCTTCGCCGACGCCAGGGAAGTGCTGTTGCGCCGGCCGGGCAAGGGCGCCATCACCTCGATGATGTGGGACAAGGAAGAGCGCCGCGTCGCCTTTGGCAGCGCTGCGGGCGATTGCGGCGTCATCGATATTTCGGCGTAACCTGTTACTTACTCGGCTCCGCAAGATACTTTGCCGGTCAATTCATCCGGTTTGCCGTCCTTTTCGGCATCAGCCGTAACATCATAGATTGAGAGCAAATAGCGACCGTCATAAACGCCTTCGTCACTGGCCTTGGTCAGGATCGCCAGTTCGACATAGCCGTAGGCGTTTTCGACCTGCCGTTCGTGGTAGACGAGCAGCCGCAATTCCTTGTTGTCGAGCCAATATTGCGTGAGGTTCTGATCCTCGAACACCGTCTTGCGCAGACTGTCGGCAGCCGGCCTGCCCAGAATTTCGAGCTCGCCGCTAAAATTGAAGGTCGGCCCGCCCATGCCTCTGGTGACCCCGGCACCGACCTGAAATTTGACGGCTGCATCCTCGGCGGAACACCAGATGCCGCCGGACGCCAGAGCCGCACAAACCGACGACAGCAGCATTACTGCGCAGACGATCGCCCGCACCATCTTGTCCCCTCCAGCCGAAGTGCCATTGGCGCCCGAAGGCGGCTCGCGGTCAAGCGCCTGTTTTCATTCAAATGACCGCTGACCCAACACAGGGCAACCGCCCGGCCAATTGCGGTGGCGGATGCCGATTGTCTAAAGTGCGGCTGAGAGGGCCGCCATGAACGTCATCAACCAGTCAAAGACTTCCATCGGCGGCATCGACCCGGCCCGGATCGCCGAGTTGCGCGCGACCGAGGCAGAAGTCTTCCGCCGGGCGCGGCCGAAATCGATGGCGAAAATCGGCAATGGCCTGCCCGGCTTCTTCGGCGGCGTGCCGATGCATTGGATGAACGACTGGCCGACGCCGTTCCCGATCCTCGTCGATAGCGCCAGGGGCGCCATCATCAGAGATATCGACGGCAACCGGCTCGACGATTTCTGCCTTGGCGACACCGGTTCGATGTTCGGTCATTCGCCGCCGCCGGTCGCACGCGCCATCCGCAGGCAGGCCGGACGCGGCCTGACCTACATGCTGCCTGCCGAGGACGCGCTTGTCATCGGGCCGCTGCTGCTGCAGCGTTTCGGTTTGCCGTTGTGGCAGATCGCGACGACGGCGACCGATGCCAACCGCTTCGCGCTGCGGGTTGCCCGCGCCGTTACCGGCCGGGAGAAGATACTGGTCTTCAACGGCTGCTATCATGGCTCGGTCGACGAGACGATGGTGCGGCTGGTCGCCGGCAGACCGGTGAATCGACCCGGACTGGCCGGCGAGTTCCGCGACCTGACGCGGGCAACTGATGTCGTCGAATTCAACGATCTGCCGGCGCTCGACGCTGCACTCCGGGGCAACGATGTCGCCTGCGTCATCGCCGAGCCGGTGCTGACCAATTCCTGCATGGTGCTGCCCGAAGCCGGCTTTCACGATGGCTTGCGGCGTCTCACCCGTGCGACCGGCACGCTGCTTCTAATCGACGAGACGCATACGATCTCGACCGGTCCCGGCGGCTATACCAGCAAACACGGGCTGGAGCCGGACCTGTTCGTGCTCGGCAAGCCGATTGCCGGCGGCGTACCGGCGAGCGTCTGGGGCATGAGCGAAGACGTTGCGGCCCGCTATGCCGCTTATATCAGCCGGAAGGAGCCCGGCTATTCCGGCATGGGGACGACGCTGTCGGGCAATCCGCTGCAATTCGCGGCGATGCGCGCCACGCTCGAACATGTCATGACCGACGCGAATTACAGCCATATGGACCATCTGGCGCGGCGGCTCGATGCCGGGCTGACCGCCGTCATCGATCGCTATCGTCTGCCCTGGCATGTTGCTCGCGTCGGCGCCCGCGTCGAGTTCATCTGCGCACCGGGCCCGTTGAGGAATGGCGGCGAGGCGGAAGCTGCGCATGCACCGGAGCTCGAAGCGGCAATCCATGTCGCGCTGGTCAATCGCGGCGTGCTGATCGCACCTTTCCACAACATGATGCTGATCTCTCCTGCGACCAGCGCCGCCCAGGTGAACCGGCTAATCACTGCCTTCGGCGCGGTTGCGGCAAAGCTTACGGCGTGAGACAAGCTTGCGGCATGAAACAAGCGCCCAAGCAAAGTTTGAACCTGGTCACGGCATCCCCTTCGGGCTCGACGCCTGCCGAGGCGCAGGCCTTTCTCGACGCTCATCCCGAGATCGAGGCGTTCGACATCGTGCTGACCGACGCCAATGGCGTCGGGCGCGGCAAGATCGTGCGCCGACATGAGTTGATGAGCATCTTCGAGGGTGGCCGGCACATGCCGATCTCGATCCTCGGCCTCGACATCACCGGCGAGGATGTTCACGAGACCGGGCTGATCTGGACGACCGGCGACGGCGACCTGCGGGCGTGGCCGATCCCCGGCACACTGGTGCCGCTGTTCGGCACCCAGCCGCCGCGCGGCCAGGTGCTGATGGCGATGTACCATCTCGATGGCCAGCCGATGTCGTCCGACCCGCGCCTGGCGCTCGCCCGCCAGGTAGACATCCTCGCGGCCAAGGGCCTGCATCCGGCCGGCGCATTCGAGCTCGAATTCTTCCTGCTCGCCAACGAGCGCGATGCCGAAGGCAAGGTACAGCCGGCGCACGCGGTGCTCGACGGACGCCGCTCGGCCAAGACGGAGGTCTATTCCGTCGACCATCTGCACGGCATGGAGCCGCTGTTTTCCGACATCTACGCCGCAGCCAAGGTGCAGGGCATCCCAGCCGAGACGGTCATCTCGGAATACGCGCCCGGCCAGTACGAGCTGACGCTGAACTACCGCAAGGACGTGATGCGGGCGGCCGACGATCTCGTCATGCTCAAGCGGCTGGTGCGGGCGCAGGCGCGCCGTCATGGTGTCACCGCTTGCTTCATGGCCAAGCCGATCGAGAAGTATGCCGGCTCGGGCATGCATTTTCATGTCTCGCTGCTGGACGATGCCGGCAAGAACGTCTTTGCCGAAACCGGCGGCGAAAGCTGGTCGCTGCCGCTGCTGCGCGGCCTCGGCGGACTGATCCAGACGATGGCGGAATCGATGCTGGTCTTTGCGCCGCACGCCAACTCATGGCGGCGCTTCGTATCGCAATCCTATGCGCCGGTGGCGCCGACCTGGGGCGTCAACAACCGTTCGGTGGCACTGCGTGTGCCGGCCGGCGATGCCAAGAACCGCCGCATCGAGCACCGGCCATCCGGCGTCGACGCGAATCCTTATTTGGTGGCAGCAACGGTGCTGGCAGGCATCGTCAAGGGCCTCGACGAAGGCCTCGATCCCGGTCCCGAGACCACCGGCAATGGCTACGAATCGGCCGTCACGCGCACGACGATGCCGGTCGACTGGCGTGCGGCGATCGAGGCGGCAAGGGCGTCGACCTTCCTCAAGGGCGCATTGGGCGAAGACCTGCACCGGACGTTCGTGGCGATCAAGCAGTCGGAATATCTGCGCGTGGCGCGCACGGTCAGCGAACTGGATTATCACCTGTATCTGCACGAGGTGTAGGCATCACATCGTCGGCCATCCGCTGGTGAAGGCCCATGCCGAATAATTTCAGCGGAACCTTCGGCAGGCTTTGCTCATTGCGTGTCTGATTGCAGGAGCGAACAAGGCCGCCCTAGTCATGATCGCCAAGATGCAGACAACCCCGACGCCGCACCATGCCAAAGTGCAGGCAAGACGCTTGCCGACCGGCAAATCCCCGGAAACGACAGAAATCGACGCCAGGACGATTCCCGAACTGCGCGAAACGGCTAAAATCTGCCGCCGTTGTCCGCTTTGGCACGACGCCACGCAGACTGTTTTCGGCGAAGGTCCCGACAGGGCCAAGGTGATCTTCGTCGGCGAACAGCCGGGCGACCAGGAGGATCTGGCGGGCAAGCCTTTCGTCGGACCGGCCGGCAAGGTGTTCGACGCGATCCTGGATGACGCCGGCGTCGATCGGCTGAAAGTCTACGTCACCAACGCGGTCAAGCATTTCAAGTTCGAGCCGCGCGGCAAGCGGCGCATCCACTCCAAGCCCAACGCCGGCGAGGTGCAGGCTTGCCGCTGGTGGCTCGACAAGGAGATCGATCTGATCAAGCCCAATCTGGCGGTAGCGCTCGGCGCAACGGCGGCGCAGGCGCTGCTCGGCAAGGTGGTGCCGATCATGAAGATGCGCGGGGCGGTCGTAGAGCGCGACGATGGCTTGCGTGTCTTCGTCACCATCCACCCGTCCTTCATCCTGCGCATTCGCGAGCCGGCGGACAAGCAGGCAGAACGCAAGCGGTTCCTGCAGGATATGAGAGCGGTGAAAAAGCTGATGGCCGCCTGAGCTATTTGATCAATATCGCCCGGAGATCGTTGACGTTTGTGCCGGTCGGACCGGGTACAAAAAGGTCATCTACGGCATTGAATGCCGTCCAGGCGTTGTTGCCGGCAAGCATGGCCTTGGCGTCGACGCTCGCCTTATGCATCCGCGACACTGTCGAGCCGTCGGCGAAGGCGCCGGCATTGTCTTCCGAACCGTCTATGCCGTCGGTGTCGGCGGCCAGTGCGTAGACGCCCGCCATGCCGCTGATGCCGATGGCGAAGGCGAGCAGGAATTCAGAGTTGCGGCCGCCCTTGCCTTTCGCGCGCAAGGTCACGGTCGTCTCGCCGCCCGACAGGATCAGCACCGGCTTTGCGAATGGCCGGTTGCGCGTCGCCACTTCGCGCGCGATCGCGGCGTGGACGCCGCCGACCTCACGCGCCTCGCCCTCGATGGAATCGGAGAGGATGACCGCTTCGATACCTTGGTGCCTGGCCTCGGCCGCAGCCGCTTCCAGCGATACGCCGGCCGAGGCGATCAGATGTACCTCGTTGCGCGAAAAACGCGAGTCGTCCGGACGCGGTGCATCGGCCGCCGGCGAATTGATATGCGCCATGACCGAAGCCGGCAGGCTCATGCCATAGGCAGCGATCGACGCCAATGCGTCCTCACGGCTGCTTATATCCGGCACGGTCGGACCAGAAGCGACCAGCGCCGGGTTATCGCCCGGAATGTCGGAGACCACCAGCGACACCACCCTGGCTGGATAGGCAGCGGCCGCCAGCCTGCCGCCCTTGATCGAGGAAAGATGTTTGCGGATGGTGTTCATCGCGGCGATCGGCGCGCCGGAGGCGAGCAGCGCCTCGTTGACGGCGATCTCATCGGCCAGCGTCAGACCTTCGGCAGGTGACGGCAGCAGCGCCGAACCGCCGCCGGAAATGAGCGCCACGACAAGGTCGTCCGCAGTCAGTCCCTGGATTTTTTCGAGCAGCCGTCGGGAAGCTTCGAGCCCCGCGGCATCCGGCACCGGATGCGCTGCCTCGATGATCTCGATGCGCCGGCAGGCTGCGCCATAGCCGTAGCGTGTGACGACCAGCCCCTCGATCGGCCCGTCCCACGCTTCCTCGAAAGCCGCCGCCATCTGCGCCGAGCCTTTTCCTGCACCGATGACGATGGTGCGGCCCTTCGGCCTTGCCGGCAAATGATCCTTGATCGTCCTCTGCGGATCGGCGGCGGCAACAGCGGCGTTGAAGATCGAGATGAGAAAGAGCTTGGGGTCTACCTCTGTCATTTTGCTTCCGCCGGCAATGCCAGCTCGCGCGCATTTATGCCGAGATACTCACAAAGCGCATTGACGACCACGCCGTGGTCCTCGCGCTCCGGCAGGCCGGAGACGGCGATCACGCCGATGACGCCGGCGCCCTTGACAGCGATGGGAAAGCCGCCACCGGCCAGCACGTAGTCGGCAACGTCCAGCCCCTCGCCAGGCTTGAAGCTGCGGTCGGGGCGCTGCTGCTCCAGCACCATGCGATAGGTGCTTTTCAGGAACCGCCGCACGACGTTGATCTTGCGCCGCGCCCAGTCCGGATTGGAAGCGTTCGAGCCGGGCATTGCCGCATAGAACAGCGGCCGGTCGAAGGTTCTGATATCGACGATGATCGGCAGGTTTTCCTCGAGGGCCCGGTCGTGGATCGCCGTGCCGATCTCGAAAGCGACAGCCTCGTCGAAGGCGGAGAAAACGAGCGTGGCTTCCTGTTTCTCGATCAGAGCGATGTCGTCCGCAACGGCCATGTCGTTCCCCTGTCAATCTCGCCTGTTGCTTTGGCGGATGGCTGCCGCCCGGTCAAGCCGGCCGCATACGACGGCTAAACCGCCATATCCGTCTTGGCCGCGCAGCCGGCGACATAGACCTCGCGCACGGCGCGGTCGTCGCCGAGCGTCTGCAGCAGAAACAATTCCTCGGCGAGCGTGTCCGCCGTCTCTACCCGCAGCCGCATCGCCGGCGTGGCGCGGGCGTCGAGCACGATGATATCGGCGTCGCTGCCTTCCTCCAGGGTGCCGATCTTTTCCACAAGCGACAGCGCCTCGGCATTGCCGCGGGTCAGTTGCCAGAAGGACTGGAACGGATTGAGCTTCTCGCCGTTCAGCGCGATCACCTTGTAGCCCTCGTCCATGGTGCGCAGCATCGAATAGTTGGTGCCACCGCCGACATCGGTGGCGGCGGCGATGCGAAGCGGCTTCTCGCGGCGACGATAGCGCTGATAATCGAACAGGCCCGAGCCGAGAAACAGGTTGGAGGTCGGGCAGAACACCGCCACCGAGCCGCTATCGGAAAGCGCATCCGCCTCGCGTTCCGACAGGTGGATGCAATGGCCGAACAGGCTTCTGCGCCCGAGCAGCCCATAGCGCTCATAGACATCGGTATAGTCCCGCGTCTGCGGGTACAATCGCTGTGTGAAGGCGATCTCCGCGTGGTTTTCCGACAGATGCGTCTGCATGTGCAGATCAGGATATTCGCGGCAGAGCGCGCCCGCCATCTCCAATTGCTCGGGCGACGAGGTGATGGCGAAGCGCGGCGTGATGGCATAGTGCTGGCGCCCCTTGCCGTGCCACTCATCGATCAACGTCTTGCTGTCGTCATAGCCCGATTGCGGCGTGTCGAGCACGCCGTCCGGCGCGTTGCGGTCCATCATCACCTTGCCGGCGATGTTGAGCATGTTGCGGTCGTGCGACTCGGCAAAGAACGCTTCGGCAGATTCCTTGTGTACCGAGCAATAGGCCGCGACTGTCGTCGTGCCATGCCGCAATACTTCATCCAGGAACAGCCTGGCGATACGGCGGCCATGCTGGGCGTCCTGGAATTTTGCCTCTTCCGGAAAAGTGTAGGTGTTCAGCCAGTCAAGCAGCTCGGCGCCGAAGGAAGCGATGACCTGCATCTGCGGAAAATGCGCGTGCGCATCGATGAACCCGGGCAGCAGCAGATGCGGCCTATGGTCGATCTTTTTTGTTCCCTCGCCCGCCTTTTTTTCGATCTCGGCATAGGCGCCCGCGGCAACGATCCTGCCGTCGCGGAGCAGCAAGCCGCCATCTTGCTCGTAGCGCCAGGCGGAATGGTCGTCGATGGTTTCGGGCCAGCGCAAAAACGACAGCGTGCGGCCGCGCAGCAGCGTGCTGGTCATGCTATTTCCCCGCGCCTTCGAACCATGCCACCAGCAGCGCCCGTTCCTTGTCGGTGATCTGGGTGACGTTGGCGGGCGGCATGGCGTGGCTGCGCCCGGCCTGCAGGTAGATCTCGCCGGCGTGCTCGGCGATGCCGGCATCGGTATCGAGCATCACGCCCTTCGGCGCGTGGTAAATGCCCTCGTAGGACGGCTCGGCCGCGTGGCACATCGAACAGCGGCCAAGCACCGTATCACGCACGGCGGGAAAATGCGCCGAGGCGACGTAGACCTGTGCCGCCGAGGACGTTTTGACCTCGCCGGTCAGCAGTTTCGGCACCGTCGACAGCCAGATGATGAGGACGAACAGGACGGCCGCCGCCAGCCAGGTCCAGGTCGGATTGCCTTTGCGCGCATGCCTGGTGTTGAAATAGTGCCGGATCAGCACGCCGATGATGAACACCAGCGAGGCGATGACCCAGTTGAACTCTGTCCCGAACGCCAGCGGATAATGGTTCGACAGCATCAGGAACAAAACCGGCAGCGTCAGGTAATTGTTGTGCAGCGAGCGCTGCTTGGCGATCTTGCCGTATTTCGGATCGGGCTTACGGCCGGCGATCAGGTCGGCGACGACGATCTTCTGGTTGGGGATAATGACCATGAAGACATTCGCCGACATGATCGTTGCGGTGATGGCGCCAAGATGCAGGAAGGCAGCGCGGCCGGTGAACAGGTGGGTCAGCCCCCAGGCCATGAATACCAGCACCCCATACAGCACCAGCATCAGGCCGGTGTCGCTGTTGCCGAGCGGCGAACGGCACAAGAGATCGTAGACCACCCAGCCGACACCGATCGTCGCCAGCGACAGCAGGATGCCTGTAGGCACCGACATCGCAAGCACATTGGGATCGATCAGGAACAGGTCCGCCCCGGCATAGTAGACGACGCACAGCATGGCGAAGCCTGACAGCCAGGTGGCGTAGGATTCCCATTTGAACCAGGTCAGGTGCTCGGGCATTTCAGCCGGTGCCACCAGATATTTCTGCACGTGGTAGAAGCCGCCACCATGCACCTGCCATTCCTCGCCGAAGGCTCCGGCAGGCATGCCCGGACGCTGGCGCAGCCCGAGGTCGAGCGCGACGAAATAAAAGGACGATCCAATCCAGGCGATGCCGGTAACGACGTGCAGCCAGCGCACGGCGAAACTCAGCCAATCCCAGAATATCGCGAAATCCATCATGAAAAACCGTCCCTGCCGATCGACTGACTTTACGGACTGGAGCGCAAACGGAAAGGGCCGAGACGCACGATGACTTTCAAAAAAAATTGGAAAATACTAGGCTGATCATACGCAGCCACATGAGAGCCACGGAAGCCGCATGGCCTATCTCGACAATATCGCCGTTTTTGTCCGCGTCGTCGAGCTCGGCAATTTGTCGGCGGCTGGGCGCGACATGCGCATTTCGCCGGCGGTCGCTTCCAACCGGATCAAGGAGCTCGAGAAGCACCTGGGCGTCAGGCTGTTCAACCGTACGACGCGGCAATTGATGCCGACCGAGCACGGCACGGTGTTCTACTCCGGCGCCAAGCAGGTGCTGGAGGCGGTCACCGAGGCGGAAGCGGCGGTCAGCGCGTTATCCGGCCAGCCGCGCGGCACCATAAAGGTGACAGCGCCGCTCGGCCTCGGGCGGCGGCTGGTGGCATCCGGCATCCCGGATTTCCACGACAGGTACCCAGATATCGAGGTGCGGCTCCGGCTTTCCGATCACAATGTCGATATCATGAAGGAAGGCATCGATGTTGCCTTCCGGCTGGGCATCATCGAGGATTCCAGCCTCAGGATGCGCGGCATCATGGAATGCGAGCGCGTGCTGGTAGCGGCTCCGCAATATCTGGACGTGCGCGGTGAGCCGACCGAGCCGCAGGAGTTGATCGGCAAGAAACACGATTGCCTGATGCTGCGCTATTCCGGCGCGCGCGAATATGTCTGGACGCTGCAGACGCCGAATGGGCCGCAAAAGTTTGAGGTGCACGGCCCCTACGATACCGATGATGGCGACGTGCTGACCGGCTGGGCGCTGTCCGGCCGCGGCATCATCAATAAGCCGCGCTTCGAGGTCGAGCCGTTTATCCGCGACCAGCGGCTGAAGGTGATCCTGAGCAACACGCCGCCGACGCCGGTGCAGTTCGCCGCCGTCTACCCGCACAAAAAGCTGCAGGATCCGAAGGTGCGGCTGCTGCTCGATTTCATGGCCGAGCGCTGCCAACGGCTGATCAGGGATATTCTGGCCGGCAAATGATCGCCCGCTGGCCGGTTGCTTTCCGTCCAGCCGACGAGATAATGCCCAAGGAATCTCGCTCAACAGGGAAAAGCGATGGCCAACGGCGCCACAATGTGTCTCGCCGTTTCACTGTCTCCGGAAGCCGCCCCTTCCCATCCGCCCGACGCCGGCCCGGACTTCAGTCTGCTGACGCGGTTCGTGCAAGAAGCCGAAGCGGCCGGTCTGGACATGGTGTTGCTCGGCGATTCCGCGCCGGTTGCAGGCGGGCTGAACCGGCAAATGCGCTTCGAAGCAACGACCTTGGCGGCGGCCCTGGCGACGCTGACAAGCAGGATTGGCCTCGTCGCCGCGGCCTCGACGGTCGCCCACCAGCCCTACAATCTCGCGCGCCGTTTCGCTTCGCTCGATATTATCAGCCATGGCCGCGCCGGCTGGAACGCGAGCCTGATGCCCGACCCGCGCGAGGCGGCCAATTTCAGCCGACCGGAAGGGTTTTCCGGCGACGATTTCCGCCTGCGCGCCGATGAATTCATCGGCATCGTGCAAGGCTTGTGGAAAGGCTGGGACGCAGACGCGCTGCTGTTCGACAAAGTTGGCGGCCGCTTCTTCGATCCCGAGAAGATGCACGTTCTCGACCACAAGGGCGAATATTTTTCCGTGCGCGGGCCGCTCAACGTGGCGCGGTCGCCGCAGGACACGCCGGTGCTGGTCATGTCCGGCCTGTCCGAGCCCGCGATGGATATCGCCGCACGCACCGCCGATGTCGTCCTGCTGGATGGGCCATCGATCGGGCCGGCGAAGGCTGGCGATCTGAAGCGCCGTGCGCTTGCCTTCGGGCGCAGGCCGGAGGCGCTGAAAGTGCTGATGAACGTTACCGTCAGCGCCGAAATAACCGCCGCACCGGACCTGTTTGCGGACAAGCTCGAAGAGTGCTTTCGCTCGAAAGCCTGCGACGGTTTCAACATCGCCACGCCGCTCACGTCGGCGCTCGACGATTTCATCGGTCTCGTGCTGCCGGAGCTTCGCCGCCGCGGCCTTGTCCGGTCCGGCTACAGCGCGGCGACACTGCGCGCCCATCTCGGGCTCGCCGGGGAGGATCGGCAATGAGCGCCGGTCGAGGCCAGATGAAGCTCGGCGTCTTCCTGTGGGCGACAGGCCATCACATCGCCGCCTGGCGCCATCCGCAGGCGCATGTCACGGCCGGCCTCGACATCGACCATTACATCCAGCTGGCGCGGACGGCGGAAGCAGCCAAGTTCGACATGATCTTCTGCGAGGACGCCGCCGGCGTGCGCGAGGCCAATGTCAACATCGCCAGCCAAACGTCGCGCTCGATCGGCTTCGAGCCGATAAGCCTGCTTGCCGCGCTCGCCGTCCAGACGGAGCGCATCGGCCTCGTCTCCACGGCGTCGACGAGCTATAACGAGCCTTACGGACTGGCGCGGACCTTCCTGTCGCTCGACCATCTGAGCGGTGGCCGAGCCGGCTGGAACCTCGTCACTTCGGCGAGCCAGATCGAGGCCGCCAATTTCGGCTCGACAGGACTGCGCCCACATGCGGACCGCTACGAACGCGCGCGCGAATTCGCTGCCGTGATTACCGGCCTTTGGCGAGGCCAGGGTGGACACGAAGGCAGAAGTTTTTCGGTGCGCGACCCGCTCGATCTGCCGCGCTCGCCACAAGGTGCGCCGGTCATGGTTCAGGCAGGAGCGTCGGACGAGGGCCGCGATCTCGCCGCCCGGACCGCCGATGTGGTGTTCACGGCGGCGCAGACATTCGAGGAGGCGAAGGCCTTCTACGACGGCCTCAAGGGACGGCTGGCGGCCCATGGGCGCGAGCCGGAGGACGTCAAGATCATGCCCGGCGTCGCGCCGGTCGTCGCGGCAAGCGAAGCGGAAGCCCGGGCAAAACATGATGAACTGCAGGAGCTGATCCCGGACGATGTCGGTGTCGCGCTGCTTTCCAGCTATCTCAGCATATCCGATCTCGCGCGCTATCCCATCGACGGACCGCTGCCCGAGCTGCCGGCCAGCGAAGGCATGCAGAGCCGGCAGGCGCTCGTCATCGAGCAATCACGCCGCGACAAGCTGTCCATTCGCCAGCTTGCCCGTCATTTCGCGGGCGCGCGCGGCCATTGGCGCGTCGTCGGAACGCCGGCCCAGATCGCCGACCAGCTCGAGGCACGCTTCGAGGGCGGCGCGGCAGATGGTTTCAACGTCATGCCATCCTATTTTCCCGGCGAACTCGAAGCCTTTGCCACACTAGTCGTGCCGGAGCTGCAACGGCGCGGGCTGTTTCGCACGGACTATGAAGGCAGCACGCTGCGCGACCATCTGGGCTTGAAAAGGCCGGCGTAAAACGACGAGCGGAACGAAAGCCGGACATCGCCGTTTTGGGATGCTGTGCCGCGGCGATGAGGGCGTCTGCGCGCATGTTCGATTGACCTTCCACAGACTTCGCCCTCTTCAAACCACGCGGACGCAACCGCCACAGGAGCCGATCATGGATGCCATCGCCACCCGCAACGACCTGCAATCCAATGCCAAGAAAGAGTGTATCGACCTTCTCAATGCCCGCCTCGCCGACGCCATCGATCTGGCCTTGATCACCAAGCAGGCGCACTGGAACGTCAAGGGACCGCAATTCATCGCCATTCACGCGATGCTCGACACGTTCCGCGAGGAGATCGACGGCCATGTCGACACCATTGCCGAGCGCGCCGTACAGCTCGGCGGCACGGCGCTCGGCACCTCGCAGGAGGTCTCGAAGGCGACTATGCTCGAGGCCTATCCGACCGACATCCACAAGACCCGGGATCACCTGGCGGCGCTGATCGACCGGTATGCCGCAACCGCCAAGCGGGCACGCGCGGCGATTGACGAGGCGGCAGGTGCGGGCGACGCCGACACTGCCGACATCTTCACCGCCTATTCGCGCTCGCTCGACAAATTACTGTGGTTCCTGGAGGCGCACACACAGGAAAAGGAATAGAAGGAAACGTCAGCCGGCCATCTCCTTGCCGCGACGGGCTTTGGACGGCGCTGCCGGTGTTATCGCGTGAGCGGCCAACGCCGTCATGATTTCGGCCGTGGCGAGTGCGGCGATCACCTGTGGGCGCTTGTCCTTGACCGCATCGCCGCCGATCGGCGAGACGAGGCGGGCAAATTCCGCCTCGCTTCCGTCCGCCGATTTCAGGAACCAGTTCCGGAACGTCGCCTTCTTGGTCCTGGAACCGATCATGCCGACATAGACGGCATCGCGGCGTTTCAGCGCCTCGGCGACGATCAGGAAATCCAGCGCGTGGTCATGGGTAAGGACGACGAAGGCGGATCCAGCCGGGGCTTCGCGCACCATTGCCTCAGGCATCGGCGTCAGCTTGGTTTCGACCGTATCCGGCATGCCCTCCAGCGCCTCGGCTCGCGTCTCGACAACGACGACATGCACCGGCAGCAAAGCCACCGCCGAGGCCAGCGCATGGCCGACATGGCCGCCGCCGAAGATGTAGACATGCGGCAGTTGCGCCTCCTCGGCCTCCGCCGCCGCAACAAGCTTGGCTTCAAGGGCGGGGTCAACCAGCCGGATCAGCAGCTCGACCCTGCCGCCGCAGCACTGGCCGATCTCAGGGCCTAGCGCGATGTCGAGGGTGGCGCGGATATCCCTCCCCCTTGAGGGGAGGGTGGCGGCGAAGCCGTCGGGTGGGGTCGCCGCGGCAGTGCTCGACGCGCTGGCGGTACCTTCTGAGACGACCCCCTCTGGCCGCTTCGCGGCCATCTCCCCCTCAAGGGGGGAGAAAAGCATCTGCCGCGCTTTGTCGATCGCCATATATTCGAGCTGGCCGCCGCCGATCGTGCCGAAAGTGGCCGATCCCGAGACGAGCATGAGGGCACCCGTCTCGCGCGGCGTCGAGCCTTTTGTCCCAGCCACCTCAACCAAGGCGACCCGGCCGGCACCGGCAAGAAAGGCTTTCAGGCTCTGCACTTTCGCGTTCATCATTCGCGTTCCCTATCGCGAAATATAGAGTTTTTCGGCCTGAATTGCACGTTTTCCGGGATTCAAGTGCCGGTCCTGGCTTCCCGCTTCAGCCGTTCGATCGCCATCAGCACACGCTCCGGCGTCGCCGGCGGGTCAAGACGCGGGCAGATCTTGTGGCTGGCAACGCTCGCCACAGCGTCCGACAGCGCATGCAGCACCGACATGGCGAGCGGGAAAGGCGGCTCCCCGACCGCCTTGGAGCGGTGCACCGTCGGCTCGCCCGCTTGCGCCCAGTCGGCCAAAGTGACGTTGAAAATCTTCGGCCGGTCCGACGCGAGCGGGATCTTGTAGGTCGACGGCGCGTGGGTGCGCAGCCGCCCCTTGTCGTCCCACCACAGTTCCTCCGTCGTCAGCCAGCCCATGCCCTGGATGAAGCCGCCCTCGACCTGGCCGAGGTCGATGGCGCGGTTCAGCGAGCGGCCGGTTTCGTGCAGGATGTCGGTGCGCTCGACGATATATTCGCCGGTCAGCGTGTCGACGGAGACTTCCGAGCACGCGGCTCCATAGGCGAAATAGTAGAAGGGATGGCCCTCGCCCTTGTCGCGGTCCCAATGGATTTTCGGCGTCTTGTAAAAACCCGCCGCCGAAAGCTGGATGCGCGCCATATAGGCCTGCCTGACGAGATCGGCGAAGGCGATCTCCTGGTTGCCGATGCGCACGCGGTTGGGCAGGAACAGCACCTGATCGCGCGGCACCTGGTATCTCTCGACGGCAAAATTGATCAACCGGTCCTTGATCTGGCGGGCGGCATTCTGCGCCGCCATGCCGTTGAGGTCGGAGCCGGAAGACGCGGCGGTGGCCGAGGTATTCGGCACCTTGCCGGTCGTCGTCGCGGTGATCTTGACCTGATCGAGGTCGATCTGGAACTCTTCCGCCACAACCTGCGCCACCTTGACATAGAGGCCCTGCCCCATCTCGGTGCCGCCGTGGTTCAGATGCACCGAACCGTCGGTATAGACATGCACCAGCGCGCCGGCCTGGTTGTAATGGGTGGCGGTGAACGAGATGCCGAACTTGACCGGCGTCAGCGCCAGTCCGCGCTTGATGAAGCGGCTGTTGGCATTGAAAGCATCGATGGTGCGGCGGCGCCTCGCATAGTCGGAACTCGCCTCCAGCTCGGCGACGATGCGGTGGATGATGTTGTCCTCGACCGTCTGGTGGTAGGGCGTGATGTTGCGGTCGCTAGTGCCGTAGAAATTCTTCTTGCGGATTTCGAGCGGGTCCCTGCCGACGGCAAACGCGACTTCGTCGATGACGCGCTCGGCGCCGACCATGCCTTGCGGACCGCCGAAGCCGCGAAAGGCGGTGTTCGATACCGTATTGGTGTAGAGCGGCGCCGATTGCGCGTGCACCGCCGGCCAGAAATAGGTGTTGTCGCAATGGAACAGCGCGCGGTCGGTGACCGGGCCGGAGAGGTCGGCCGAGAAGCCGCAACGCGCCGCGAACATGAAATCTACGCCCAGAATATTGCCCTCGTCGTCGAAGCCGACCTCGTAGTCGACGAGGAAATCGTGGCGTTTGCCGGTGGCGATCATGTCGTCGTCGCGGTCGGGCCGGATTTTCACGGCCCGATGATGTTTCTTCGCGGCGATAGCAGCCAATGCCGCAAACTGATTGCCTTGCGTTTCCTTGCCACCGAAAGCGCCGCCCATCCGGCGGATTTCCACCGTCACCGCGTGGCTCGGCACACCGAGCGCGTGGCTGACCATGTGCTGGATTTCGCTCGGGTGCTGGGTCGAGGAATAGATGGTGACGTCGTGGTCCTCGCCAGGAATGGCCAAGGCGATATGGCCTTCGAGATAGAAATGCTCCTGGCCGCCTATGCGCATTTTTCCCTTCAGCCGGCGCGGCGCCGCCTTAATTGCAGCCGCTGCATCACCGCGCTTCAGCGTCAGCGGCGGCGTGACCAGCTTGTCTTTCCTGGGATCGAGCTCGGCGACATCGGCGACGAACGGCAATTCCTTGTATTCGACCTTGGCCAGCCTCGTCGCGCGGCGCGCCTGCTCGCGGGTTTGCGCGATGACGCAGAAGATCGGCTGGCCGGAAAATTGCACCTTGCCGTCGGCCAGCACCGGCTCGTCGTGACGGCCGGTCGGCGAAATGTCATTCTCGCCTGGCACGTCACTCGCCGTCAGCACATCGATGACGCCGGGTGCGGCGCGCACCGCCGAAAGGTCCATGCTGGTGATGGTGGCATGCGTCGCCGTCGAAAGCCCAAGGCAGCCGTGCAGCGTGCCGGCCGGTTCCGGCATGTCGTCGATATAGACGGCCGTGCCACTGACATGCTTGTGCGCGGAATCATGGCGTTGGTCGGTGGCGACGCCGCCGGCGATTTTTTGCGCCTTCAGGTTTGGCGTGGCGTGCTTGTTCATCATGCCGCCTCGTGCCGTGATACCTGGATCGGCGCCCGGGTACCTGTGGTTTCGGCAAAGAAGCGCAGCAGCAGGTTGCGCGCCGCCAGCGCCCGGTATTCGGCGCTTGCCCGCATGTCGGTCAGCGGGGTGAAATCGCCGGCGTAGGCGGCCATCGCCGCCTCCACCGTCGCTTCCGTCCAGGGCCTGCCAAGCAATGCCTTTTCGACGCCAAAGGCCCGCTTCGGCGTTGCCGCCATGCCGCCATAGGCGATGCGCACATCCGCCACCTTGCCATCACCGGCGAGCTTCAGGAAAAACGCGCCTAGCGCTGCTGTGATGTCTTCGTCGCGGCGCTTGGTGATCTTGTAGACGGCAAATTTCGTCTCGCTGCCCGGCACCGGAACATGCACGGCCTCGACGAATTCGCCGGGCTGCCGGTCCTGCTTGCCATAGGCGATGAAAAAATCCTCGAGCGGGATCGTTCGACGCTTGTCGCCGCGGCGCAGCGTCAGGCGGGCACCTAGTGCGATCAGCGGCGGCGGCGTGTCGCCGATCGGCGAACCATTGGCGATATTGCCGCCGATTGTGCCCATGTTGCGCACCTGATCGCCGCCGATGCGGTCGAACAGCGGCCCGAGCGCCGGGATGCGCTTCGCCAGCGTCGAGAAGGCTTCGCTATATGTGACACCGGCGCCGATCGAGACGACGCCCTTGTCCTCGGAAATCCCGCACAGACCATCGAGATTGCCGATGAAAACCGCCGGCGCAATATCGCGCATGTGCTTGGTAACCCAAAGGCCGACATCGGTCGAACCCGCGACGATAGTGGCGCCCGGCTCCTTGACCAGCACGCTGGCCAGATCGTCGGCATTGGCCGGCACGATCAGTCGCCTGTTGCCGGAGCCGATCTCGATGCGCGAACCGTCCTTCATCGCTTCGAGCTTGGCCGTGACTGCCTTGCGCTCCGCCGCCAGCGGATCCTTTGCCGCCTTGCCGTAGCTGGAGATGGCACGTGCGGCGCGCATGATCGCCTCGTAGCCGGTGCAGCGGCAGAGATTGCCTTGCAGCGCCTTTTCAATGGCGGCGTCCGACGGCTCCGGCGACCGCATCCACAGCGCATAAAGCGACATGACGAAACCCGGCGTGCAGAAGCCGCATTGCGAGCCGTGGAAATCGACCATCGCCTGCTGCACGGGGTGCAGTTTTCCTGCGTCGCCGCGCAGATGCTCGACGCTCACGACATGCGTGCCGTCCAGCGAGCCAAGGAAGCGGATGCAGGCATTGACACTTTCATAGACCAGTGTTCCACCGCAGAGCCTGCCGACCAGCACCGTGCAGGCGCCGCAGTCGCCCTCGGCGCAACCTTCCTTGGTGCCGCGCAGCGAGCGGTCGAGCCGCAGCCAGTCGAGCAGTGTCTGGTCGGGTGCAACCGTGCCGAGCGAGACGTCCTCGCCATTGAGGATGAAGCGGATTTCGTTGCGTGTCTTGATCCCGGCCATCTCAGCTTCCCCGGTAAGTCGAATAGCCATACGGCGACAGAAGCAGCGGCACATGATAGTGCATCGGCTCGGCCATGCCGAAGCGGATCGGCACATGGTCGAGGAAGGCCGGTTCCGGCAGTTTTGTCCCCTGCCGGCGCAGATAATCGCCGGCCGCAAAGATCAGCTCGTATTCGCCGGTACGGAATTCCGCGCCGGCAAGCAGCGGAGCATCGCAGCGGCCGTCATCATTGGTGACGACCGTCTTCAGATGCGTCCGGGCATGGCCGTAAAGGTGATAGAGCTCGATCGACAGACCGGCCGCCGGCTTGCCGGCCGCAGTGTCGAGGACGTGGGTTGTGAGGCGCCCGCCTTCGGCTTTCGACGTTTCCGCCACTGGCTGCTCCATTCCCTGCACAGTCGAACACTATTCATGAATTGTGCGCCAATTAAAGGCGATGCATAAGTCCCGGTCGAGCGGAGCGCGACAAAAACACTTTCAAAAATTTCGGGGGAATGCGCAGGCACTCCTTTCGACTATCCTGATCACAATTTCCGGCAGGAGCGAGAATGCGTTACGAACGAGACATGCGCGGCTACGGAGCCAATCCGCCCGATCCGAAATGGCCCGGCGGGGCGCATGTCGCGGTGCAGTTCGTCGTCAATTACGAGGAGGGCGGCGAGAATTGCGTCCTGCACGGCGACAAGGCTTCGGAGGCTTTCCTGTCGGAGATCGTCGGCGCCGCACCCTGGCCCGGCCAGCGTCACTGGAACATGGAATCGATCTACGAATACGGCGCCCGCGCCGGCTTCTGGCGATTGCTGCGCCTGTTCAGCGAGGCGCAAGTGCCGGTCACCTGTTACGGCGTCGCCACGGCCCTGGCGCGTTCGCCCGATCAGGTTGCGGCGATGCAGGAGGCCGGCTGGGAGATCGCCTCGCACGGGCTGAAATGGATCGACTACCGCGACCACGCGCCAGAAGACGAGCGCCGCGACATGGAGGCGGCGATCCGGGTGCATTATGAGGTAACAGGCGCGCGGCCGACCGGGTGGTACACCGGCCGCACCTCGATCAACACGGTGCGACTGGCAGCGGAAGAGGGCGGCTTCGACTATGTGTCGGACACGTATGACGACGAACTGCCTTACTGGTTCGAGCATGTCATACCGCACGGGTCGGCGAAGCCGCAGCTGGTCATCCCTTATACGCTCGACGCCAACGACATGCGCTTTGCCACGCCGCAGGGCTTCAACTCTGGCGACCAGTTCTTTGCCTATCTCAGGGATAGTTTCGACACGCTCTATGCCGAGGGCAAGGCAGGGCGGCCGCGCATGATGAATATCGGCCTGCACTGCCGCCTCGTCGGCCGGCCGGGCCGAGTCGCGGCATTGAAGCGCTTCATCGACTACGTCAAATCGCACGACAAGGTCTGGCTGGCACGGCGCATCGACATAGCAAAACACTGGCAGGAGACGCATCCGTTCCGGTTGCCGGCGCTGCGCCCGTCAAAAATGGAATTCGAGGCCTTCGTCCACGCATTCGGCGGCGTCTTCGAACATTCGCCGTGGATTGCCGAGCGCGCTTATGAGCTGGAGCTCGGCCCGGCGCATGACAGTGCCGGCGGCCTGCACAATGCGCTCTGCCGCGTCTTTCGCGCGGCAAGCGAGGCCGAGCGGCTTTCCGTGCTCAATGCCCACCCCGATCTTGCCGGAAAACTGGCGCAGGCCAAGCGGCTGACGGCGGAATCGTCGAGGGAACAGGCTTCGGCCGGTCTCGACGCGCTGACCGACGAGGAGCGCGAGTTGTTCGCAAAACTCAACGCCGCCTACGTCACCAGTTTCGGTTTCCCCTTCATCATTGCTGTGAAAGGCAAGACCAAGCAGGAGATCCTGGCCGAGTTCGAGGCGCGTATCGGCAACAGCCACGATGTCGAATTCGAAACCGCCTGCAGACAGGTCGAGCGCATCGCGCTGCTTCGTCTCAAGGACATGCTTCCGCAATAGGCTTTGGCTGCCGCGATGGGCCCTGGCTTCCGCAACAGGCTTGAATTTATGGATATGATGAAAATGGCCGAGCGAACCTATTATGCGCCGCAGGGCGGACATCCCGGCCAGAGCGAATTGCTGACCGGCCGCGCTGTATTCACGCAGGCCTATGCCGTCATCCCCAAGGGCGTGATGCAGGACATCGTCACCAGCGCCTTGCCGTTCTGGGATGGGACACGCGTCTGGGTGCTGTCGCGGCCGCTGTCGGGTTTTGCCGAGACGTTTTCGCAATATATCGTCGAGCTCGCGTCTGGCGGCGGCAGCGACCGCCCTGAGCTTGATGCCGCCGCCGAAGGTGCGCTGTTCGTGGTCGAAGGCGAGCTGAGCGTTTCGCTTGCCGGCAAGAAACATAGCTTAAGGCCGGGCGGCTTTGCTTTCCTGCCGCCGGCGAGCGGGTGGACGGTGCGCAATGAAAGCGGCGCCGCCGTCCGCTTCCACTGGATCCGCAAGACTTATGATGCAGTCGACGGCATCGAGCCGCCGCAAGCGTTCTTCGCCAACGAACAGGACATCGCGCCGACGCCGATGCCGGGTACCGAAGGCCGATGGGCGACCACGCGCTTCGTCGATCCTGAAGATATGCGACACGACATGCATGTTACCATCGTCACGCTCGAGCCTGGTGCGGTCATTCCCTTCGCCGAGACGCATGTCATGGAGCACGGGCTCTATGTGCTGGAGGGCAAGGCGGTCTACCGTCTCAACCAGGACTGGGTCGAAGTCGAGGCCGGTGACTATATGTGGCTGCGCGCCTTCTGCCCGCAGGCTTGTTATGCCGGCGGGCCAGGCAAATTCCGCTACCTTCTCTACAAGGACGTGAACCGCCACGCCAAGCTTGGCAGCGCCGGCGTGGCGAGACCAGCACCATGACCCGCATCGTCGCGCGGCCGCTGACCCGCGAGAATTTCGCCGAATTCGGCGACGTCATCGATATGGGCGGCGACAACCATTATCCGATCAACGGCGGCAAGGCCGAGCGCTATCACGATCTCGCCACCGCGGACGCACGAGGGCCGAATGCGCGCGTCCTGATCTCGATGGTGCGCGGCACGCCCTATGAGCTGCCGTTGAAGCTTACCATGGTGGAACGCCACCCTTTTGGCAGCCAGGCCTTCATCCCGCTGTCGCCACGGCCATTCCTGGTCGTCGTCTGCCATGACGGCGAGGAAGGCCCAGGCGAGCCGCATGCCTTCATCACCGCGCCCGGGCAAGGCGTCAACTATCCGCGCAATTTGTGGCACGGCGTGCTGACGCCGATCGGCGAGACCCAGGACTTCCTGGTTGTCGACCGTGGCGGCGACGGCTCCAACCTCGAAGAGTGTCATTTCTCGCACGCCTACGAGATCGATCTTCCGGATGGGAGCCGGTGATGTCCGACATCTCGCTGATCGACCGCCTGCTCGACGTCATCGAGCAAGACATCGTGCCGAAGACCGTCGAGGGCGTCGCGCATGGCAACAAGCTGTTCGGCGCGGCGATCCTGCGCAAGGACGACCGTTCGCTGGTGCTTGCCGAAACCAACAATGAGATCGAAAATCCGCTCTGGCACGGCGAGGTGCACTGCCTGAAGCGCTTCTACGAAATGCCTAAGGCCGAACGCGTCGATACCAAGGACGCGATCTTTCTTGCCACCCACGAGCCCTGCTCGCTCTGCCTGTCGGCGATCACCTGGACCGGCTTCGACAATTTCTACTATCTGTTCAGCCACGAAGATTCGCGCGACAACTTCGACATCCCGCACGATCTGAAGATCCTGAAGGAGGTCTTCACCCTCGATCCCGGCGGCTACAATGCGGAGAATGCCTACTGGAAGAGCTTTTCGATCCGCAGACTCGTACGATCGTTGCCCGAGACCGAACGCAAGCGGTTGGAAGCACGGATCGGCACAATCTCCGCCCGCTACGACGAGCTGTCCGGTGCCTATCAGGCAAGCAAGGACGAAAACGACATTCCGCTGAATTGACGCGGATGCCTAGCTTACCTTCGCCTTCTTCAGCACCTCATTAATCCTGGCTTGCCAGCCTTTGCCGGTGGCCTTGAATTTGCTGACGACATCCTGATCCAGGCGGATGGACACAACCTGCTTGGGCTTCTCCACGGCCGGCCGACCACGAGCACGTCTGATGCTCTCGAAAAGTTCAGGGAACACTTCCGCGAAAGGCCTGGCTTGCGCCAGCTGTTCGTCGGTCGCCTCCGCGTCATCAGGATCAGCAACAATTTGTCTTTGGATTTCCGCCTCCTCCTCATCGGTAAGCGGTCGAACGCGCGATTTAGGATCGTTCATATCCTGACCTTTCCTTTCGGCTGGCGCGACGCATCGAGATCACCGAAATGGCTTCGGAACCGAGCGGCTTGAAAATCACGGCGAGAATAGTCTCCTTGTATTTGCCAATCGCTTTGAACCGGCCAGCTTTGGCTGGGAGGACGGTCGCGGTCGCAAAGAACTCGATATCGAGTCTGGCAAAATCGAGACCGCGATTTTCGAGGTTCGTCACACGCTTCGGCTCATCCCAAACGATTTTCAGGCGAGACCATCCTCAGTGCGTCGGTCCAAGCGAATAAACGTAATACATAAATTAACGGAACAGCGCAAGATGGAAATCGAGTGAGGCCCCGCCAAAATCGTCGTCGCGACGACACAGACCGTCGCCGGTTTGACTTCATGGCATAGGCGCTTCGTGCGTCACTGACATCCTGGAGAGCATGCATGAAAACCGTCACTGAATTCCCCCGCAAGATCGTCGAATTTCCCGACATGGGGATCGTCATGCCCGACGGCTGTCGCCTGTCGGCGCGGGTATGGATGCCGGCCGATGCTGCCGACGATCCGGTGCCGGCAATCCTCGAGCACCTGCCCTATCGCAAGCGCGATGGCACGATCTACCGCGATCAGCTGACGCATCCCTATTTTGCCGGCCACGGCTACGCCTCGATCCGTGTCGACATGCGCGGCAATGGCGATTCCGAAGGGCTGATGGGCGACGAATATTCCGAGCAAGAGCTGCAGGACGCCTGCGATGTCATCGCCTGGGCTGCGGCCCAGCCCTGGTGCAACGGCAATGTCGGTATGATGGGCATTTCGTGGGGCGGCTTCAACTGCCTGCAGGTGGCGTCTAAGCAGCCGGCGGCGCTGAAGGCGGTCATCAGTCTCTGTTCGACGGTCGACCGCTATGCCGACGACATCCATTACAAGGGCGGCTGCCTGCTGATCGAGAATTTCGGCTGGGCCTCGACCATGCTGTCCTATTCGTCGCGGCCGCCGGATCCGTTGCTGGCCGGCGACAACAGATGGCGCGACCTGTGGCTGACCCGGCTGGAGAACCAGCCCTTCCTGGCGCCGCAGTGGCTGAAGCACCAGCATCGCGATGCCTATTGGAAGCGCGGCTCGATCTGCGAGGACTATTCCGCCATCCATGCCGCGGTGCTGTCGATCGGCGGCTGGCATGACGGCTATCGCAATACGATTTCCCACCTCGCCGCCAATATCGAGGCGCCGGTCAAGGGCATCGTCGGCCCGTGGATCCACAAATACCCGCATTACGCCGCGCCCGAACCGCGCATCGGCTTCCTGCAGGAGGCCTTGCGCTGGTGGGACCACTGGCTCAAGGACATCGACACCGGCGTCGAGGCCGACCCCGCCTACCGCGCCTATCTCATGGACAGCGTGCGTCCGGCGCGCTGGCATCCCGAGCGGCCGGGCCGCTGGGTCGCTGAATCGGAATGGCCGTCACCCAACATCAAGACGCAAGAGGTTGAGCTTATCGCTGAGGGCAACCACGCTATCGTCGCTTCGCCGCAAAACTGCGGCCTTGCCGGTGGCGAATATTTCCCCTTCACCTTCGGCCCGGAACTGCCGGGTGACCAGCGCCCCGACGATGCGCTGTCGGTGTGCTTCGACCAGCCGGTGCTGATCGAAGCGATCGACATCGTCGGTGCTCCCGAAGTTGTGGTCAGGGTCTCGTCGGACCGGCGCCAGGCGAACATCGCGGTTCGGCTGTGCGACGTCCATCCGGACGGAGCGTCGGAGCTGATCTCGTACGGCGTGCTCAACCTGACGCATCGCAACTCGCACGAATTTCCCGAAGCGCTGGTGCCCGGCGAAACCGTCAGCGCCCGGGTGGTGCTCGATCAATGCGCCTATCGCGTGCCGGCCGGCCACCGCTTGCGTGTTGCCATCTCGAACAGCTATTGGCCGATGATCTGGCCGTCGCCGGAGCCGGTCCGGCTGGAATTGTCGGCCGCGGCGTTGATGCTGCCGCTGCGCCCGCCGGCGACATGCGACGAGGTCACCTTCCCCGCCCCCGAAGGCGCCACGCCCTGGGCAACCGAAACGGTCCGCGCCGCCAATTCCGAGCGTCATGTCGATCGCGACGAAAAGACCGGAATGATCACGCTTTCCATCGTCGACGATTTCGGCGAAGTGCGCGACCTGGAGCATGGCCTCGCCAATGGGAGCGTCGCCAGAGAGACATGGTCGATCCATCCCGACAATCCGCTGTCAGCGTCGGGCAAGACGCATTGGACCCAGACGCTGTCGCGAAATGAATGGTCGGTGCGCACCGAAGCCTTCGCCGAAATGCGCTCCGACGCGCAAAGCTTCATGGTTAGCGCCAGAATTGAAGCCTATGAAGGCGAGAAACTGGTCTTCGAGCGCAACTTCGAGGAGAAAATCCCGCGCGCACTGCTTTGAGCGCTTATAGCGATTGGTCCAATTGCGACGCACGATTTACGCCACGGCATGTCGCATTCGGTCTTGCTTACCGCTTTCCCTTACGGTCATTATTCTCCCGATTGAAATGAGAAAAAACGACCATAAGGTCGGACCAACAGAGTGAGGAACTCAACATGTCGAACGAACTGGAATATCTGAGCCGGCGCGTTGCGTCCGGCAAGCTGAGCCGTCGCGATTTTCTCGGCCGGGCGGCAGCGCTCGGCGTCACCGCAACCTTCGCCAATTCGCTGCTTTCCGGTGCCGCACGCGCGGCGGGTCCGGTCAAGGGCGGCACGCTCAAGGCCGGCCTGGTCGGTGGCGAGTCCACCAACAGCCTCGATCCGGCGCTGTTCATGACGCAGGTGCCGTTCGCCTTCGGCAAGATGTGGGGCGAACTGATCGTCGAGCTGTCTCCCGAGGGCAAGCTCGAGAACCGCATTGCCGAAGAGATCGGCTCGTCGGACGACGCCAAGACGTGGACGCTGAAGATCCGCGATGGCGTCGAGTTCCACAACGGCAAGAAGGTGACCGCTGAGGACGTGGCCGCCACCCTCGAACGCCATTCGGACGAGAAGTCGAAGTCCGGCGCGCTCGGCTACATGAAAGGCATCGAGAGCATCAAGGCCAGCGGCAAGGAAGTGGTGCTGATGCTGAAGGAGCCGAATGCCGACCTGCCCTATCTGCTTAGCGACTATCACCTGATCATCCAGCCGAACGGCGGCAAGGACAAGGCCGATGCCGGCATCTCGGCGGGCCCTTACAAGGTCACCACCAACGAGCCCGGCGTGCGCCATGGCGGCGAGCGCTTCGCCAATTACTGGCAGGGCGACAAGATGGGCCATGCCGACCAGATCGAGATCATCGTCATCAACGACGCCACGGCGCGCACGGCGGCGCTGCAGGGCGGCCAGGTCCACATGATCAACCGCGTCGAGCCGAAGATCGTCGACCTGATCAAGCGCGTGCCCGGCGTCACCATCCGCAACCATTCGGGACCCGGCCACTACGTCTTCATCATGCACTGCGACACCGCGCCGTTCGATAACAACGACTTGCGGATGGCGTTGAAGCTGGCAATCGACCGCGAGGAAATGCTGAACAAGGTGCTGCGCGGCTATGGCTCGCTTGGCAACGACTTCCCGATCAATGCATCGTACCCGCTATTCACCGAGATCGAGCAGCGCAAGTACGATCCGGACAAAGCCAAGTTCCACTACAAGAAATCGGGCCATGACGGTGCCGTCCTGCTGCGGACTTCGGATGTCGCCTTCCCCGGTGCCGTCGACGCCGCACAGTTGTTCCAGCAAAGCGCGGCCAAGGCCGGCATCAAGCTGGAGATCAAGCGCGAACCGGGCGACGGCTACTGGTCGGAAGTCTGGAACAAGCAGCCCTTCTGCGCCTCCTATTGGGGCGGCCGCTCGACCCAGGACCAGATGTACTCTACCGCCTATCTGTCGACGGCCGACTGGAACGACACACGGTTCAAGCGTCCGGATTTCGACAAGATGGTGCTGGCGGCTCGCGCCGAGCTCGACGAGGCCAAGCGCAAGGCAATGTACCACGACATGGCTGTGATGGTGCGCGACGAGGGCGGCCTGATCCTGCCGATGTTCAATCAGTTCATCGACGCGACGGGCGCCAAGGTTGCCGGGTGGGTGGATGATCCGCATCAGGAGTTGATGAACGGATATGCTCTGGCGAAGTGCTGGCTCGAAGCCTGAGCCCGGCCTTGCGGACATGTCCTCACCCATCGTGAAACTGGTGGCCCAGCGCATTGCGCTGGGCATCATCCTTCTATTGGCCGTTTCGGTCCTGATCTTCGCCGGCACCCAGATCCTGCCCGGCGACGTCGCGCAAGCCATTCTCGGGCAGTCGGCGACACCGGAGTCGCTCGCCAATCTGCGCGAGCAGCTCGGCCTCAATGATCCCGCTTACATCCGTTATTTTCGCTGGCTCGGCGGCATCCTGACCGGTGATCTCGGCACGGCTATGTCGAGCGGTCAGGATATCGCAACCTCGATCAAGGGAAGGCTGTGGAACACGCTGTTCCTCGCCTTCTGGGCGGCGGTCGTCGCGGTGCCGCTGGCGATCATCCTCGGGCTGATCGCGGTGCGCTACCGCAATGGCTGGGTCGACAAGCTGATCTCGGGACTGGCGCTGGCCTCGACGTCCTTCCCGGAATTCTTCGTCGGCTATGTGCTCGTCTTTTTCTTTGCGGTGCAACATCAATGGTTTCCCGCCATTTCCACCGTCTATGACGGAATGCCGTTCGGCGAACGCATCCAGGCCATCGCATTGCCGGCGGCGGCGCTGACCCTGGTGGTGCTCGCCCATATGATGCGCATGACGCGCGCCGCGATCCTCAACGTCATGCAGTCGGCCTATGTCGAAACCGCCGAACTCAAGGGGCTTTCGGCCTTCGCGGTTATCCGCAGGCATGCCTTCCCCAATGCGATTGCGCCGATCATCAACGTCGTCATGCTCAATCTCGCCTACCTCATCGTCGGCGTCGTCGTGGTCGAAGTCATTTTCGTCTATCCGGGGATGGGCCAATACCTCGTCGACCACGTCACCAAGCGTGACGTGCCTGTGGTGCAGGCGGTCGGGCTGATCTTCGCCGCCGTCTATATCAGCCTGAACATCATCGCGGACATAGCGGCGATCGTCGCCAATCCGCGCCTCAGACATCCGAAATGAAGGGGTCGGGTATGCTCGTCATCAAACGCATCCCCATCCCGGCATTGGTCGGCATCGTGCTGACGGCGCTGTTCGTGCTGGCAGCAATTTTTGCGCCGTGGATCGCGCCGCACGGCAATGCCGAGATCGTCAGCGACGTCCCTTGGGAACCGATGTCGGCGGCGCATTGGCTGGGCACCGACAATCTCGGTCGCGATCTGTTGTCGCGCATGATCTACGGCGCCCGCATCACCCTTTTCATCGCGGTGCTGGCGACCGCGCTGTCGTTCTCGCTCGGCGCCATTCTCGGCTTCTCGGCAGCGGTTTTCGGTGGCTGGTTCGACACGCTGCTGTCGCGTCTCGTCGATCTCCTGATGTCGATCCCGACGCTGATCATGGCGCTTGTCGTGCTGTCGGTGCTGCCATCCAACCTGGTGACGCTGATCCTGGTCATGGGCGTTCTGGATTCGACCCGCGTCTACCGACTGTCGAGGGCGGTCGCCGTCGACATCAATGTCATGGACTACGTCGAGGCGGCCAAATTGCGCGGCGAAGGCAGCGGCTGGATCATCTTCCGCGAAATCCTGCCCAATGCGCTGTCGCCGCTGGTTTCGGAACTCGGCCTGCGCTTCATCTATGCCGTGCTGTTCCTGTCGACGCTGTCCTTCCTTGGGCTTGGCGTGCAGCCGCCGGACGCCGATTGGGGCGGCATGGTCAAGGAAAACAAGGATGGCATCGTCTTCGGCATAGGCGCCGCCCTCATTCCGGCGGCGGCGATCGCAGCGCTGGCGATTTCCGTCAATCTCGTCGCCGACTGGGTGCTCAACCGCACGACAAGCCTGAAGGGAGGACGCGGGTAATGGCTGACAAGCAACCAAAGCCCGGGCAACCGAAGTCCGGCGTGCTGCTCGACATCCGCAATCTGCGCATCGAGGCCACCGTATATCCGCCGGGCGAGGCGCCGAAGAGCATCGTGCTGGTGCACGATGTCTCGCTGACGCTCGAAAAGGGCAAGGTGCTCGGATTGATTGGCGAGTCCGGCGCCGGCAAGTCGACCATCGGCCTGTCTTCGATGGGCTACGGCCGCGGCGGCGTGCGCATCACCGGCGGCGAGGTCATCCTCAATGGCCGCGACATCCTGAAGGGCGGCAACGAAGGGTTCCGCAAATTGCGCGGCCGCGAGGTCTGCTATGTCGCGCAATCGGCGGCAGCGGCCTTCAATCCGGCGCACAGGCTGATGGACCAGGTGGTCGAGGCCGCACTCCTGCACGGCACGGCGACGCGGGCCGAAGCTGAAAAGCGCGCCGTGGCGCTGTTCAAGAAGCTCAGCCTGCCGAACCCCGAAAGCATCGGCGAGCGCTTCCCCCACCAGGTGTCGGGCGGTCAGCTGCAGCGCGTGATGACGGCAATGGCGCTGTGCTCGGAACCCGACCTGATCGTCTTCGACGAGCCGACCACGGCGCTTGACGTGACGACGCAGATCGACGTCTTGGCGGCGATCAAGGATGCCATCCGCGACACGCATGTGGCGGCGCTCTACATTACCCATGACCTTGCGGTTGTCGCCCAGGTCTCGGACGAGATCATGGTGTTGCGCCATGGCCGGCTGGTTGAATGGGGCGGCACGCGCCAGATCATCAAGGAGCCGCGCCAGGAATACACCAATGCGCTGGTCTCGGTGCATGAGATCGAGCACCAGGAGCAGAAGCCCGGCACGAGCCCGTTCCTGTCGGTCAAGAACATCACCGCCGCCTATGGCCGCAGCCATATCAAGGTGCTGAAGAACGTCTCGGTCGATATTTCCCCGGGCCAGACGCTGGCGGTGGTCGGCGAGTCCGGCTCCGGCAAATCGACGCTGGCGCGCGCCATCACCGGCCTTTTGCCGCCCGAACAAGGCACCGTCACCTTCGACGGACGGCCGCTCGCCAACCGGCTTGCCGACCGGCCGAAGGAGGATCTGCGCCAATTGCAGATGATCTACCAGATGGCCGATGTGGCGATGAACCCGCGCCAGACGGTCGGCACCATCATCGGCCGGCCGCTGGAATTCTATTTTGGGATGCGCGGGCGCGAGCGCGACAAACGCGTCGCCGAACTGCTCGACAAGATCGAAATGGGCAAAGGCTATGTCGACCGCTATCCGGCCGAGCTTTCGGGCGGCCAGAAACAGCGCGTCTGCATCGCCCGCTCGCTCGCCGCCAAGCCGAAGCTGATCATCTGCGACGAGGTGACCTCGGCGCTCGACCCGCTGGTCGCCCACGGCATACTGGAGCTGCTGCTCGGGCTGCAGAAAGAGGAAAACGTCGCCTATCTGTTCATCACCCACGACCTGGCCACGGTCAAGTCGATCGCCGATTCGATCGCCGTGATGTATCGCGGCGAAGTGGTGCGCTACGGCGCCAAGAGCACCGTGCTGACGCCACCCTTCGATGCCTACACCGATCTTTTGCTGTCGTCGGTGCCAGAAATGGAGATCGGCTGGCTGGAAAAGGCGATCAAGGGACGGCGCATGGCCAGCGCGGGGAACTAGCGGGCCGCCCTTTGCGCCCGACGGTCCTGTCCGGGCGTGAATTGAACGACAGGCCCGCCCTGACTTTTCCGATTAAGCCGCATGGAGGCGCCCTTGGCGCTCAACACAAAACTATTGCTCATCATCCTCGACGGCGTGCCTTACCGGAACTGGCGACGGCTGATGGGCAATCTCGAAGGCTGGGTGCAATCAGGCGAAGCGCGCGTATGGAAGATGCGCTCCGTCCTGCCGTCGACCTCGGCATCCTGCTATGCCTCGATCCACACCGGCGTGCCGCCCCAAGTGCACGGCATCCTGTCGAACGAAAACCGGTTTCGCGTCGAACAGCCGGACGTTTTTTCCGAGGTCACGAAGGCCGGCGGCAAGACGGGTGCGGTCACCCATTCCTACTGGTCCGAATTCTTCCGGGCCTATCCGTTCGATCTGGTCGAGGACATGGAGTTCGACGAGCCGGGCAGGCCGATCAGCCATGGCCGGTTCCACACCATGACCGGCTACAATGCCAGGAACCAGATGACGCCGAGCGACGTCGACCTGTTCGCGACGTTGACCATGCTGACCAGGCGCTACGGCATCGACTACGGCATCCTGCACAGCTGCACGCTGGACTCGATGGGCCACCGCTTCGGCCATGACTGCCACGAGATGGATCATGCCGTCTATGCAATGGACGCCATGCTCGCCGGCTTCCTGCCGCGCTGGCGGCAGGCGGGCTACGAGGTGATCGTCACCGCCGATCATGGCCAGACCGATCGCGGCCATCATGGCGGCCACGACGAGGAGATGCAGGATTTCGCACTTTACTACTTCGGATCCGGCGAGGGTCCGGAAGCCAATACGCTGCTCGATCAGCTGCAGCTCGCGCCGACGGTGCTTGCGCGCCTCGGCGTGCCGGTGCCGGCGACAATGAAGGCCGAGCCATTTCTCGACTGATTGGTGCCCGGCCTGCCTGCTTGCGGAGAACATGAAGCCGGGCCGAATGCGCGACGCCAAATGGAGGCCGGATACCGCAGTCAAAGTTCGAGACAGACCTTGCCAAAATGCTTTTGGGACTCGTAGTGCTTGAAGGCACTGGCGATCTCCTGCAGCGGAAAACTGCGGTCGATAGCAGGCTTCAAACGGTTGGCATCTATGGCACGAATCATGTCGTCCTGGTCTGCCCTGCTGCCAATCGAGATTCCGCTGACCCTAATCTGATTGGAAAACAGGGCCGGGATCGAAACTTGCCCGGCAAAACCAGTCAAGACACCGATCAGTGCGATGTGGCCGCCCATCCTGCATGCTGTTATCGACTGCGCCAGCGTGCCGGGCCCGCCAACCTCGATCACATGATCGACGCCGCGTCCGTCCGTCAAAACCCTTGCCTTCTGGCCCCAATCCGGCACTGCCTTGTAATTGACGACAATGTCGGCCCCAAATCGCTTTAGCTTTTCCAGCTTCTCCTCCGATGAGGAGGTGGCAATAACCCGCGCGCCTGCAATCTTTGCGAATTGCAGCGCGAACAGCGATACACTTCCCGTGCCAAGGACCAGCACCGTATCACCGGGCTTCACCTGGCCGCACACCATCAGGGCTTTCCAGGCGGTGACGCCGGCACAGGTAAGCGTTGCCGCCTCCGCATGCGTGAGGTCTGCCGGTGCCCTTGTGAAGGCATGCCAGGGCATGCACACGTACTCGCGGGCATAGCCGTCAACATCATCTCCCAATTCGCCGCTCTTATTGGCCGGCGTCGGTTCGCCTGCCAGCCAACGGGGCCAATAGGTGCTGACGACCGCATCGCCGGCCTTGAATTCTTGGACATCGTCTGAGACCGCAACCACCTCTCCGGCGCCGTCGGACAGCGGGATACGGCCATCGGCGCACGGTTTCTTGCCCAGCGCCACCATGCTGTCGTGGAAATTCAGCGAACACGCACGTATCCTGACAAGCAACTCACCCGACCCTGGTTCCGGGCAATCTTCCTCGACCAGCTTGAGATTCTCCAAGCCTCCCGGCGCTTTCAGCCTAATCAATCTCATGGAAAGCTCCTTCCGACCGCGCAAGGCTTCATGCGCCCCACCACTCGCGTCGAGGCTTGACCGCGGCGAACACCGCCATCGGCGACTGCTCCATGAGAATCGCGGCCGCAGAGCTGTTGTTGGTCATGAGACTCGTCTCTTCAGGCTGGGTTGCCGTTTGCGATCGGGACCTTAGTCGCCCAGCAGCGGACCGTTGAGTTACAAAACTGTCGGGAATCCCTGCACGGCGATGTCGTCCAATTACGCTCCGCCCGAGGCTGAACGACTGCACCTTGCCCGATGGGTATGAGCCATAACGTGGCCGCCGTCATTGCCAGCCTGGCGGCCGCCTTCCGCTTGGCGCCACTGAGTGAGACAGTATCCCAAAAAAAGGGAGAACTGTACACTCTGGCAACCTCTCCGCTCTTCGGCTAGCCTCCGCAAAAATTCTCGGGCGGATGCGGTGAACCTTTTTGGGCCGATCAGCGACAGAGCAGGCAGGAGCCGGCGGCTCGACCGGCGATGACGGCCGCGGAGACCGATCGCGCGCTCGTCGAGCGGGTCGCGAAGGGCGACCGTGCCGCCGTGCGGCTCCTGTTCATGCGCCACCACGCGCGGGTCTACCGCTTCGTGGCACGCCAGACGGGATCGGAACTGATGGCCGACGATATCGCGAACGAGGTGTTCCTCGAGCTCTGGCGGCAGGCGCCGGCCTTCGAGGGGCGCTCGGAGGTCTCGACATGGCTGCTCGGCATTGCCCGCTTCAAGGCGCTGTCCCTGCTGCGCAAGAAGAAGGAAGACTGGATCGACGACGATGACGCGGCCCAGGTCGCCGACGGCGCCGACACGCCGGAAGTCGTGACGATGAAGGAAGACAAAGCCGCTGCCTTGCGACGCTTTATCGATGCCATGCCGGAAGAGCACCGGGCGGTGATCGACCTTGCCTATTATCACGGGCAATCGGTGAGCGAGATCGGCGAGGTACTCGGCATCCCGGTCGCCACCGTCAAGACCAGGATGTTCTACGCCCGCAAGAAACTCGGCGAAGCCCTCAAGGCCGCCGGTTACGACAGGGGGTGGCCATGAGCGCCGCTGAAAAAATGTCACGCCGCGACGAAATGGAAATGCTGCTGCCGTTTTATCTGAACGGCTCGCTGGAGGGCACCGAGCTCGAAGCCATCGAGGAATGGCTGGCGAGCGATCCGGCGGCGATGGCCGCACTAGGCGAGGCCGAGGCCGAATTCTCCGGCACCGCTGCCGCAAACGAGGCGATCCGCCCGCCGGCCGATGCGCTCAGCCGCTTTGCCAAGGCGCTCGACGCCGAGGCCGGCCCGCCCCGCGCGCCTGCGGCATCGTCCTGGCTAGCGCAGGCCTGGAGCCGCTTCATGGCGGTGCCGGCCGGCGTCGCCTGGGCCGTGGCCGCGGTGCTGCTGGCCCTGGTCGTCGCGCAATCCTTTGTGCAGACCGGCAACAGAGGTGGTGATTTCGAGATTGCCGGATCGGAAGACGATCTGGCCAAAATGCCGTTTGCACTGGTGAAGTTCAAAGCGGATGCGAAGCTGTCCGACATCGTCGCTTTTCTCGACCAGAACCAGTTGAAGATCGTCGGCGGGCCGACCGCCGACGGCTTATTCCGCCTCGGCGTTCCGGCCAAGACCGCCGCCGACTATCAGAAGCTGCTTGGCCTTATTGCCGCCCAGCCTTTCACCGAAGCTGCACTGGAGGGAAGGAAGCCGGCTGATGGCGGCTAAGGCGGTCATTCGAGTGACGGCGGCGATGACAATCTTCGCCGCGTCCGCAATGGCCCAGACCAACGACCCGAACCTCAGCCAGGCTGAGATCGACTGCCTGAACCGGGGAAGTGCTGCCAGCGCCGACTGCCCCAAGGATGGCGGCGGCGTGAAGGATGGCGGCAAAGCGCCGGCTCGTGGAACGACGGGCGCGGTGTTTCTTCCGGGCTTGATTGTCGATCTGTTCCCCAATCCTGCCGTAGTCACCGAGGCGCCGATACCTCCTAGCAACACTGCAGCGCCGCCGCCCGCTCCACCCGCCGGCGCGCCGGCAATACAGGCTGCCGGGGCGGGCGGTCCGGTGGTTGCGCCGACCGATCTTGTCGCAACCGAGCCGCCGCGCGCCGTGATTGGCGATTTCGTGCCCGACGAGGTGCTGGTCACCGTCAATGGCGATGCCAGCGCGGTCCAGCAGATCGCGGCCTCGTTCGGCCTCGAGATACGCTCGCAGCGGCAGTCGCGACTGCTCGGCAACATACTGGTGCGCTTCGGCATACCCGACGGCCGCCCGGTCGGCGTCGTGCTGGCGCAGCTTGCCGCCGACGGCCGTACTTTGCGGCGTGAGGCCAACCACGTCTATGCGCTGCAGCAGGCGGCCAGCATCGTCAATTATGCGTTCGAGCGCATCGCACTCGACGCCAACGCGGCCAGCGGCGAGAATGTCCGCATTGGCGTCATCGACACCGGCATCGACGACGGCAATCCGGCGCTCTCCGGCGTTATTGCCGGGCAGTTCGATGCCATGCCCGACGTGCCGATCAAGGCGCGCGACCACGGCACTTCGGTCGACGGACTGATCGCCGGCACCGGCGCGTTCAAAGGCATGGCGCCGGGCGCCAGGATCTATCACGCCCGCGCCTTCGAGGGCCGCAAGTCGACCATGGACGTGATCCTTTTGGCGCTCGACTGGGCGGCGGAGCAGGATGTCCGCATCATCAACATGAGCTTCGTCGGCCCGAAGAACGACCTGCTCGGCATCGCCTGCCGCAATGCACGCGCGCTCGGCATCATGCTGGTCGCGGCCGCCGGCAATAACGGACCGAAGGCGCCGTATGGTTATCCGGCCGCCTTCGACGGCGTGATCGCGGTGACGGCCACCGATGCCAAGGACGGGCTGATGCCGCAGGCCAATCGCGGCGCCTACGTCTTCATCTCCGCTCCCGGCGTCGAGATGGTGGCGCCGAGCGGCACCGGCTCGGATGTGGTGACCGGGACTTCGTTTGCAGCGGCGATCGTGACCGGCGCGATCGCCAATCTGTTCCATGCCGCGCCCGACCGTTCGGCCGGCTGGGTCGAGAAAGCACTGGCCGCCACGGCAAAGGATCTCGGCCCCAAGGGGCGGGACAATGACTTCGGCTTTGGGCTTCTGAACACCAAGGCGGCCGAGGCGGCCAAGGACTAAGTCTCGTGTTTGAACCGAGCCGTCTCATAACGCTGTCGCGAAACTTGTCTCACGCCGTGCTATAATGACCAAGCCAACCTGCACTACGCCGCAGTAGGGAAATGCTTCACCGCTGCGGGCACACAGACCTGTGGTCGCCAGTCCGGATCAGAAATAAAAACGACAGGGAGGATGACGTGTCCCTCGACGCCAGTGACTTCGATCAAGCAGTTGAAAAATACCACCTGGCCCTGGATGAGTTCATGAAAGGAAACCCCGCGCCAGCGAAGAAGCTCTTTTCCCAACGAGACGACGTAACACTGGGCAATCCCTTTGGCCCTTTCGCGCATGGATGGGAGCAGGTCGTTGAGACGATGGAGCAAGCGGCATCGAACTACAGGGACGGCGATGCTACCGGCTTCGAGAACATAGCGAAGTGTGTGACGTCTGAGCTGGCATACATCGTCGAAGTGGAGCGGCTCAGGTCCAAGGTTGGCGGTCGGAGCGATGTCACGCCTCTTGCGTTACGCGCGACGAGCGTCTTTCGCCCAGAAGATGGTCTGTGGAAGATTGTGCATCGTCACGCCGATCCGATAACGACGGCTCAGCCGGCCGATTCGGTACTCCGCCGATAGTGGTTGTGGTATCGGGGAAGCGATCGATCTCCTTTGCTGCTGCAGCGCGGCTATTCTTCAGTCCGTTCTCTGCTTAGGGTTGGCCCGCGTCATCGGGCTCGCAGGGGCGGACGGCCGCTCTGGGTCGAACTCGGTCGCCCGGAGTGATCGAGTTATGCTCCTAGGCCGGCGCGCCGGCGACTGATCCCCTGACCACCAGGTCGAACGGCCAGACCTCGCCGCGCGCCCCCTCCTCCAGGCCGGAAATGCGCGCCGCCAGCCGTTCCGGCTTCAGGACTATGATTTCGGCTTTGCCTGCTGGACACCAAGGCGGCCGAGGCGGCCAAGAAATAGCCCGCTCAAGTCGCGTTTTGCCGGGGACGTGCCAGAAAATAAAACGCAGTGATGTGCGTGATCATCAGCAGCGGTGCGTAGATGATCGGGATCGCGTAGGTTGCGCCCAGTTCCCCCGCGCGTGCAGGAAGCCCGATCTGAATGGCGTGGTAATAGTCGACGATGAGGTCGACCGTCCCTACGACGTTGAAGGCGACGACCAACGGCCAGAAGAGCGGGCGTATCCTCACCGTGAGCAGCGCCAGCATGGCCAGCACCCCAGTCACGAAATCGCCGTAGGCGGCGAACACGGCGAAATCAGCGGGCAGATTGGGGCTTATGACGCCCGGAACCATGAAGACGAGCCCGAAGAAGCGGAAGCTGTGGAGGGTAGCGATGGCGCGTTGCGCCGCGACCCGGTCCATCGACCTGAGCCACGGCAAACCGTACGCCCCGAAGCAAAGCAGCCACGCGACATAGCCGAGAACAAGATGGGTTTGGAACACCATTTCCGTGGACATTAGCCTTCTCTCAACAGTTGGTTCACGCGGCCTCGAACACCGCGGTCAGGACGCCGAGCCGGCCTTGCATGAGATTTCGTCCCAGGTTGGTCGAAAGCTGAGCGAAGTCCGGTCCCATCACCACGCCGAGATTTGGTGAAGGCGGCGGCCCGGATGCGCGCAGTTGCGCGAACCAGGCCTTGGCGGTCTCGGTGTCGTCTTGCCACGCCAGCACGCGGAAGCCGGCCGGTTCGATCGCCTGGCCCGTCGCTTCGGCTGTGAGGAGGAAGCTCGTCGCCGGCGTTCGCGCCCAAGGCAGCGGATAGTGCGGCTCGCCAATGGCCGAGACGACGTCGAAGGTGGCAAACCTGCCGCCTGGTTTCAGCACGCGCCGGATCTCGCCGTAGAGCCGCGCCCGGTCGGAGATGTTCATCGCCACATGCTGCAGCAGCACGACGTCGAAACGGCTATCATCGAATGGAAGCTCCAATGCGCTGGCGGTCTGAAACGACAGCTGCCCGCTTTGTCCCGTGCGCTCGGTCAGATAGCGCGCAGCATCCACGAAAGGCTCGCTGAGGTCCACGCCGGTAACCCGGCAGCCATAGGTCGCAGCCAGAAAGCGCGCCGGCCCGCCGACGCCCGAGCCGACGTCCAGAACCGACGTGCCGGCCGCGATCCCCGCCAATTGGGCAATCTCGGCGGTCGAGGCAAGCCCACGGGTGTGAAACTGGTCGAGGGTGCCCAATTGCTGGGGCGTAAGAAGCTGATCCTCCGGGCCGAGGGCAGCCAGCACCGTCTTCAGCCGCTCGGTCAGGCCGGTCGCGCGATAATGGTCGCGCACGCCATCAAGTTCATCGGTCATTGCAATATATCTCCTGGGCAAGATGTCTCCTGGCTTGCAGCTCTTACCTAAGCCCGCTTCCATAATCCGACTATCCGCTGTAATCAGAACAACCTATGAAGCAGGACTACACAATCCGGCGTGGTGCACTGGAGGGCGTCGAGGTGTTCCTGGCTGTCGCCAGGCACCGCAATTTCCGCCGTGCCGCCGCCGATCTCGGCGTGACGCCGTCCGCCGTGAGCCAGGCGGTGCGCACGCTGGAAGCCCGCATGGGTGCGGCGCTGTTCGCCCGCACGACGCGGAGCGTCGGTCTGACCGAGGCCGGCCAGCGCTTCCTCGATCGCGCCGGCCCTGCCTTCGAGGAGATCGCCGCGGCCGGCGAGGCTGCGCGCGACGTCGGCCAACGGCCGACCGGGCTGCTGCGCCTGTCCGTGCCCCGCGCCGTCGTGCCGTTGATCCTGGAGCCGATGATCGCGTCGTTCTGCCGAGCTTATCCCAAGATCGAACTGGAGATCGCCGCGAGCGACGAGATGGTCGATCTCGCGACCGGCGGGTTCGACGCCGGCATCCGCCTCGGCCAGCTCATCGCCGCCGACATGGTCGCGGTGCGGCTGACCCCGCCGTTCACGTTCGTGGTCGTCGGCAGCCCTGACTATCTCGAGCGCCACGGCTACCCCGAACGTGTCGACGACTTGCGCCACCACGCCTGCCTGCGCTTGCGCCGCTCGAACGGCGCCATCGCGCCCTGGACCTTCGCCGACGGCAACGGTGCTATCGAGGCGATCATCTCAGGCCCACTGATCGCGCACGACTATCCAACGTTGCTCGGGGCTGCGACAAAGGGCGTTGGGCTGGCGCAGACGCCTCGACCCGTCGCCGAAGGTCCGATAGCCGAAGGAAAACTCAGATCGGTGCTGGACGACATCGCTGCGACGACGCCGGGCGTCTTTCTCTACCATCTTGGCAAGCGCCAAGTCCTGCCGAAGCTGCGCGTCTTTATCGATCACCTCAAGTCCGGGGCCTGAGACATAACGCATGGCGATTGCCTGTGCTGCCAACAGCCACCCAACGGCGACTTTGGTCGTTCAAAGTGATTGAGTTATGCCCCTAGGCCGGCGCGCCGGCGACCGATCCCCTGACCACCAGGTCGACCGGCCAGACCTCGCCGCGAGCGCCCTCCTCCAGGCCGGAAATGCGCGCCGCCAGCCGTTCGGCGATGCGTGCGCCGGCCAGGCGGATCGACGAGCGCGTCGTCGACAATGGCACCGAAAAATTTTCCGGCTTCAGCCAGGGAAAGACGTCGTCATGGGCGATCAGCGACAGGTCGCCCGGAATGGTCAGGCCGAGATCGCGCACCGCGCGCACCACGCCGAGCGCCATGATCAGGCTGGAGCAGGCGATCGCCGTCGGCGCGTCGCTTTGTTCCAGCAGGCGCCTGGCGGCGCGGTAGCCGTTCTCCTCGGTCATGGTGAGGGAACAGACATGCTGATCACGAAGCACCAGGCCGCTTGCCGCAAGCGCGCGCCGCACGCCGCGCTCGCGATGGATGGCGAAGGTCTCGCGATCGTCGCCATTGATCAGTGCCAGCCGCCTGTGCCCGAGTTGCACGAGGAGCCGCGCCGCCTCGTGGAAGGCGCCCTCATTGTCGATGTCGGTGAAGGGGTAGTCGAAATCGAAGCCTTCGCTGCGGCCGTGGACGATGAAGGGAATGCCGAGCGTATTGACCAGCGCCACCCGCCGGTCGGCCGGCCTCGGCGAGGAGATATAGACCGCGTCGACCTGCCGGTTGGCGACGATGCGGCGGTAGGTCGTCTCCTGGTCGTCGGCATCGGCCGGTGATAGCACAAGGTCGAGCTCGTGCGAACGCGCATAGTCGCCGAGGCCGGACAGGAACTCGACGAAATGCGGGTCGATATCGACGGTCGTTCCGGTCGGCAGCACATAGCCGATCATGCCGGTCTTGCCGGTCGCCAGCCGGCGCGCGCTCGGATTGGGGCGATAGCCGTGACGCTTGGCGGCATCGACCACCCGCCGGCGCGTTTCCTCGTTGACTTCCGGGTAGCCGTTCAATGCACGGCTCACCGTGGTCTGCGAAAGCGCCAGCATGTGGGAGAGCTGCTTGAGGTTCACCGGAGGCCTCCAAACCTCAAAGCGCTTTTAATCTGAATCGATCTGGCCGCCACGAACCGCGCTGCCGAGCGCAATGACCATACGCACGGTTCGGACCGGTTTGAAGCCGAATTTGCTGCTGCACCGCCAGAAAACTGTGCTGCAGCGCACTTTCGCCGGCAATCGGCTGCAGAAATTAAATCGATTAAGCCGGCTCCCTCTTGACTCCGGATTAATTCAGTGGCGAGATCAAAATCACCAAAGCGCTTTGGAAGACTCCACGAAAGGTTGCAGTTCCTTTCCGACTGAGTCACAGTCCTGCAGCGCCGGCGGACGGAATGGAGGTTTCGTTCGGTGTTTGTCACCACTGGGAGGGAATACCGATGAAGAAAATGCTTCTGCTGGGCGCTGCGTTTGCCACGCTCGCCCTGGCCATGCCCGCGCAAGCCGAACTGAAGTTCAAGCCGGGC
Source organism: Mesorhizobium sp. WSM4830 (assembly GCF_055811495.1). Taxonomy (NCBI): domain Bacteria; kingdom Pseudomonadati; phylum Pseudomonadota; class Alphaproteobacteria; order Hyphomicrobiales; family Phyllobacteriaceae; genus Mesorhizobium; species Mesorhizobium sp. WSM4830. The sequence continues at coordinate 193,792 of NZ_JBVVQI010000011.1, forward strand.
GAAGATCCCCGTTTCAACTGGGCCAACTACGAAGAGCTCAAGAAGGTCGACCTCAAGGGCGAGACGCTGACGATCTTCGGACCGTGGCGCGGCGAGGACGAAGGGCTGATCCGCACCGTCCTCGATTACTTCTCCGAAGCGACCGGCGCCGAGATCAAGTACTCCTCGTCGGAGAATTACGAGCAGCAGATCGTCATCGACACGCAGGCCGGCAGCCCGCCCAACATCGCCGTGCTGCCGCAGCCGGGCCTGATCCAGGATCTGGCATCGAAGGGCCTTTTGACGCCGCTCGGCGACGACACCGCCAACTGGGTCAAGGACAATTACGGCGCCGGCCAATCCTGGGTCGACCTCGGCACCTTCAAGGACAAGGACGGCAAGCCAGGCTTCTTCGCCTTTCCCTACAAGGCCGACGTGAAGTCGCTGGTCTGGTACTCGCCGGACAATTTCGAGGAAGCCGGCTACAAGGTGCCGAAGACGCAGGAAGAGCTTGCCGAGCTCGAAAAGAAGATCATCGCCGACGGCGGCACGCCATGGTGCATCGGGCTTGGTTCGGGCGGCGCCACCGGCTGGCCGGCGACCGACTGGGTCGAAGACATCATGCTGCGCACCCAGACGCCCGAGACCTACGACAAATGGGTGAAGAACGAAATTCCGTTCAACGATCCGGCCGTGGTCAACGCCATCGACATTTTCGGCAAGATCGCGACCGATGACAAGATGGTCGAGGGCGGCGCCAAGGCGGTTGCGGCGACCGATTTCCGCGACAGCCCGAAGGGCCTCTTCTCGGTGCCGCCGAAATGCTATCTGCACCACCAGGCATCGTTCATCCCGACCTTCTTCCCGCAAGGCACCAAGATCGGCGAGGATGCCGACTTCTTCTATTACCCGCCCTACGCCTCCAAGCCCGAGCTCGGCACTCCGGTGCTCGGCGCCGGCACGCTGGCCATGATCACCAAGGATAGCAAGAGTGCCCGCGCGTTCATCGAATTCCTGAAGCTGCCGCTCGCTCATGAGATCTGGATGGCACAGGGCGGCTTCGTGACGCCGTTCAAGTCGGTCAACAAGGACGCCTATGCCAGCGACGCGCTGAAGAAGCAGGGCGAGATCCTGGCCAACGCTTCGACCTTCCGCTTCGACGGGTCCGACCTGATGCCGGGCAAGATCGGCGCCGGTGCGTTCTGGACCGGCATGATCGACCTGGTCGGCGGCAAGTCCGCCCAGGACGTCGCCACCGACATCCAGAAAAGCTGGGACGCGATCAAGTAAGCGGCCGGCCTGAGTTCCCAATCTGATGCGATCCGGGCCTCAAAACGGCCCGGATCCTACCCGGTGCTTGGCGTCGCGTCGATTGTCGTGAGTACAATGCATTCCGGCATGACGCGCGCCCAGTGACCTGCTTTTCGGCTGGTCGCGCTCCAGACAACTGAATCGGCGCATGATCCCGTCGCCAAAGCCATTCTCGACTGGCGGATCCGTGCGCAGGGGGAGGGACCCATGGCGGCTCAGATTTTTTCGGCGATATTCGTCATCATCATCGGCGTGGGCGGCTGCGTCGCCTATTTCTGGGGCGCCAACAAGGCACTCGACACGATCTTTCCGGCACGCGGCGTTTCCGGCAAGGCGGCGATTAACAATCTGCGCCGGCAGGGGGTGATCCGGCCCTGGCTGTTCGTCGGCCCGGCGATGATCATCCTCACTATCTATCTGATCTACCCGGTGGTGGAGACGCTGAGGCTGTCGTTCCTCGATCGCGGCGGCGCCCATTTCGTCGGCTTCGCCAACTATCAATGGGCGTTCGGCGACCGCGAGTTCCGCAACTCGATCCTCAACAACATTATCTGGCTGGCGGTGGTGCCGGCCGCCTGCACCTTCCTCGGGCTGATCATCGCCGTGCTCACCGACAAGATCTGGTGGGGCACCATCGCCAAGAGCCTGATCTTCCTGCCGCTGGCGATCTCCTTCGTCGGCGCCAGCGTCATCTGGAAATTCATCTACGAGTATCGCGGCGACGGGCAGACGCAGATCGGCCTGCTCAACGCCATCATCCAGTATTTCGGCGGCCAGCCGCAGGTCTGGATTTCGCTGCCGTTCTGGAACAATTTCTTCCTGATGATCATCCTGATCTGGATCCAGACCGGCTTTGCCATGGTCATCCTGTCGTCGGCCTTGCGCGGCATTCCGGAAGAGACGCTGGAAGCCGCCGTCATCGACGGCGCCAACCCTTTCCAGATATTCTGGAAGATCATGGTGCCGCAGATCTGGGGGACGATCGCCGTGGTCTGGACCACCATCACCATCCTGGTGCTGAAGGTTTTCGACATCGTGCTGACCATGACCAACGGCCAGTGGAACAGCCAGGTGCTGGCCAATCTGATGTTCGACTGGATGTTCCGCGGCGGCGGCGATTTCGGCCGCGGCGCCACCATCGCCATCATCATCATGATCGCGGTCATTCCGATCATGGTCTGGAATATCCGCCAGGCGAACAAAGAGACGGAAGGACATTGAGATGGCCGTGGCGACCGGGAAGTCCTTTGTCAGCCGTTTCGGCGTCCATATCGCCGTTTTCATCTTCGTTGCGATCTGGACGATCCCGACGCTCGGCATTCTGGTCTCGTCGCTGCGCGACAAGGATCAGATCATCGCTTCGGGCTGGTGGAACTCGTTCACCAGTTCCAGCCAGACGGAAGCCGGACGGCTGCCGCCCGCCTCGGCGCAGGTCGAGAAGGACGGCAAGTTCGTCCTGCAAGGAAATATCTTCGGCGACGGCCCCGCCCGCAACATCAGCGCCTTCGGCGTCAAGTCGGCAGCGCCGACGCAATATCCCGCCGGCACGACAGCCGATCTCGGCGACGGCGTGACCTTGCAACTCAATGCCGACGGCAGTTTCGTCATGACCTCGCCGAAGGCTTTCGAAGGCGAACGCGGCCAGCGCGTCTATTACGCCTCGTCGGCGCCGCCGAAATTCACCACCGACAATTACGACACGGTGCTGTTTTCGGAAGGCATCGGCCGCTCCTTCATGAACTCGCTGACCGTCACCATTCCTGCCACCGTCATCCCGATCCTGATCGCCGCGTTCGCCGCCTACGCGCTGGCCTGGATGCGCTTTCCCGGCCGCGCCCTGCTCATCGCCGTCATCATCGGCCTCCTGGTCGTGCCGCTGCAGATGTCGCTGATCCCGCTGTTGAAGCTCTATAACGGCGTCGGCAGCTTCTTCGGCGTGCCGTCGAAGACCTATCTCGGCATCTGGCTGGCGCATACCGGCTTCGGCCTGCCTTTCGCCATCTATCTCCTGAGGAGCTATATCGCCGGCCTGCCACGCGAGATCATGGAATCGGCGCGCATCGACGGCGCCAGCGATTTCGAGATCTTCGTCAAGATCGTGCTGCCATTGTCGTTCCCGGTGCTGGCCTCGTTCGCCATCTTCCAGTTTCTCTGGGTGTGGAACGATCTGCTGGTGGCGATGGTTTTCCTTGGTACCGAGGGCGACCAGATCGTGCTGACCGCCAAGCTCAATGCGTTGCTCGGCTCACGCGGTGGCGACTGGGAGATCCTGACGACATCGGCCTTCGTCACCATCATCGTGCCGCTGATCGTGTTCTTCTCGCTGCAGCGCTATTTCGTCCGCGGGCTGCTTGCCGGCTCGGTGAAAGGAGGTTGAGATCATGCAATCCGCTTTGAAGGCCACCCCGAAGCCCGATCTCGCTATCGATCGCGACTGGTGGCGAGGTGCCGTGATCTACCAGATCTACCCGCGCAGCTATCAGGATTCGAACGGCGACGGCATCGGCGACCTCAGGGGCATTATCGGCCGGCTGGCCTACATCGCCTCGCTCGGCGTCGACGCCATCTGGATCTCGCCATTCTTCAAATCGCCGATGAAGGATTTTGGCTACGACGTGTCGGATTATTGCGACGTCGATCCGATGTTCGGCACGCTGGCCGACTTCGACGCGCTGACCGCAGAGGCGCATCGGCTTGGCCTCAAGGTGATGATCGACGAGGTGCTCTCGCACACCGCCGACATCCATCCGTGGTTCAAGGAAAGCCGCTCGAGCCGCAGCAATCCAAAAGCCGACTGGTATGTCTGGGCGGATGCCAAGCCGGACGGCACGCCGCCCAATAACTGGCTGTCGATCTTCGGCGGCTCGGCCTGGCAGTGGGACACCAGCCGCCAGCAATATTATCTGCATAATTTCCTGGCCGAGCAGCCCGACCTCAATTTCCACAGCCGCGCGGTCCAGGACGCGCTGCTCGACGTCACCCGCTTCTGGCTGGAGCGCGGCGTCGACGGCTTCCGCCTCGATACCATCAATTTCTATTTCCACAGCCAGGGCCTGGAAGACAATCCGCCGCTGCCGCCCGAGCAGCGCAACGACCAGACGGCGCCGGCCGTCAACCCCTACAACTACCAGGACCATCTCTACGACAAGAGCCGGCCTGAAAACCTCGGCTTCCTCGAACGCTTCCGCGCCTTGCTCGACGAATATCCGGCGACGGCTGCGGTTGGCGAGGTCGGCGATTCGCAGCGCGGGCTGGAAGTGGTGGCGGCCTATACGGCCGGCGGCAAGCGCGTGCATATGTGTTACTCCTTCGACTTCCTGGCGCCGGAGAAGATCAGCGCGGCAAAGGTGCGCTCGGTGCTGGAAACCTTCGGCAAGGTGGCCAGCGACGGCTGGTCGTGCTGGGCCTTCTCCAACCATGACGTGATGCGCCCTGCCTCGCGCTGGGCAGCCGGCGAGCCCGACCCGACCGCCTACCTCAAGGTTATCTCGGCGCTGCTGATGTCGTTGCGCGGCTCAGTCTGCATCTATCAGGGCGAGGAGCTCGGGCTTAGCGAGGCCGAGCTCAGCTTTGAGGATCTGCAGGACCCATACGGCATCCGCTTCTGGCCGGAATTCAAAGGCCGCGACGGCTGCCGCACGCCGATGGTTTGGGACGGCGCTGCCCGCAATGGCGGCTTCTCGACGGCAAAGCCCTGGCTGCCGGTGCCCAGCAAGCACCTTGCGCAAGCCGTCAATGTGCAGCAGGGCGACGACGGCTCGCTGCTCGAGCACTACCGGCGCTTCCTGGCTTTCCGCCGCGCCCATCCGGCACTGGCCAAGGGTGATATCGAGTTCATCGAAAGCGAGGGTGACACCGTCGCCTTCACGCGCCGCGAAGGCAACGAGCAGATCGTCTGCGCCTTCAATCTCGGAGCAAAGCCGGCCGAGGTCGATCTTGGCGGCCGCTCACGGCAGCCCTTGCCGGGACACGGGTTTTCGGGACAGACTGGCGCCGGCACTATCCGCCTCGGCGGCTACGGCGCCTGGTTCGGGCGTATCGACTGAATTCAAGGAAGAACTGGAGGGTACCATGGCCGATGTCACGCTAAGGCAAGTGAGGAAATCATATGGCAATCTCAACATTCTGCACGGCGTCGACCTCGACATAAAGTCGGGCGAATTCATCGTCTTCGTCGGCCCCTCTGGTTGCGGCAAGTCGACCTTGCTGCGCTGCATCGCCGGGCTGGAAGAGATCACCTCGGGCGAGCTCAAGATCGACGGCGAGATCGTCAACGACGTGCCGCCGTCGAAGCGCGGCATCGCCATGGTGTTCCAGTCCTATGCACTCTATCCGCACATGACCGTCTACGACAACATGGCCTTCTCAATGAAGATCGGTAAGGAAAGCAAGGCCGAGATCGACAAGCGGGTGCGCCAGGCGGCCGAGATCCTGCAGCTGACCAAATATCTCGACCGTCTGCCCAAGGCGATGTCGGGCGGCCAGCGCCAGCGCGTCGCCATCGGCCGCGCCATCGTGCGCAATCCCAAGGTCTTTCTGTTCGACGAGCCGCTATCCAATCTCGACGCGGCGCTGCGTGTCGCCACCCGCATCGAGATCGCCAAGCTCAAGGAATCGATGCCGGCGACAACGATGATCTACGTCACCCACGACCAGGTCGAGGCGATGACGCTGGCCGACCGCATCGTGGTGCTGAAGGAAGGTCATATTGAACAGGTCGGCACGCCGATGGAGCTCTACAAGCGGCCCGGCAATCTGTTCGTTGCCCAGTTCATCGGCTCGCCGGCGATGAACATCCTGCCGGCAACGATCGACAAGACCGGCAACCCGACGGTCGTCAGTCATGTCGGCGGCCGCAAGGCAACGGTGCCGATCGCAACGCCTGCCTCGGCGAAAGGCGCTGCGGTGAGCTTCGGGGTGCGGCCGGAGGATCTGATGATTGCCACCGGCGCCGACTATTTGTTCGAAGGGACGGTCGATTATGTCGAGCAGCTCGGCGAGGTCCAGCTCGTCTATGTCGACATCGGCCGTGCCGACCTGCCGCTGGTGACCAAGCTGCCGGGCAATGTCGAGGTCAAGCGCGGAGCGACGCTGCGGCTGACGGCGGACGCCGGAGACCTGCATATTTTCGACGCGGACGGGCGCTCTTTCGCGCTCCATGAAGCAGAAGCAAAGGCGGCTTGAGGCAGGCGTCTTTTGGTATGCAAAAAACAAGAGCGGCGGGCATGGCCCGCCGCTCTTGTCTGGAATTACAGTTAGGCTGTTAGTTATTGCCGAAGAGGTTGCGGTCGGCGCCCTGAGGCGCGGACTTGGGTACATCGCCAGACGAATTCAGCAGCTTGTAGATCGGCGAGTTGCTGTCACGCACCGAATACGTCTGCGTGTTGTCGACATTGACGGTCGCCTGCTTGTTGATGTCGGTCCCGCCAACACTATCGTTGCGGGCATAAGCGCTGCCGGCCGCAATCAAGAGAGCGGCGGCAGTGAGAACAATCTTTTTCATTTTGGGTACTCCTGGATTTCTCGGATCCAGGCGGCGGGCATGCCGCCGCCTTGATGGTGGGATCGGCTGTTAGTTGTTGCCGAAGAGGTTGCGGTCGGCGCCCTGGACGACCGGCTGCTTTTCAGTATGGTCCGACGTCCTGACGGAAGCCGTGTACGAGCTATCGACGGAAGGCGCAGGCTGGTTGGCTCCGTTGGAACCAAAATTGTCGCTGCCAGCGAAGGCGCTGCCGGTGATGGCCAAAACGGCGGCCGCAGCAAGAACGATCTTTTTCATCTTAATACTCCTGAATTTTTCAAATCCCCGGACGGCGGATATGCCCGCCGCCCTGATGTTGGGATCGGCTGTTAGTTGTTGCCGAAGAGGTTACGGTCGGCGCCCTGGACAGGCTGCTCGTCAGCATGAGCCGGCTTCTGAATGGAAGCCGTATACGAGCTGTCGACCGAAGCGACAGGCTGGTTCGCAGCCTTGGAACCAAAGTTGTCGCTGCCAGCGAAGGCGCTGCCGGTGATGGCCAAAACGGCGACGGCGGCAAGAGCGATCTTTTTCATTTTAGTACTCCAGTATCTTAGTTTTCCGTCCGTCTAGCGGCGTGTCTTGGGAGGAATTCGCGTCGTCCGGACAGCCCCGATGTGGGAAAGCCAATGGCCAGTTTCCAATCACGAAGTTGTTTGGTGTGGACCAAGAATCTACACCTTGAAATTGTGCCAGGGATTCCCTTCGCCACAATTTTACTATTTGAAATCAATTAGATAACGCATAACCTCGGTCTGGCTGCAAGCGACTTGGGCAGGCAGCGTTCACAGCGTCCTGCACGCATTGTCAACAGAAACGAACCGTTCGGTTCGATTTTTTAAACCGATAAAAGTCGCAGCCGGGGTTGTTTGTCGAATCGTTAACCATCTCAGCCAAACGCGGCCTCGCCGTTCTGCCGGTTTTCTGCCCGTTTATGCCGGCCGGCGAAGGCAGCAACCGGGCAAGCAGAACCGGGTCAGACCCCGTAACGTTCGGTGCGGATGAGAGCCGCAGGCACCCCGGCATCGATCAGCGCGTCGGCGGCGGCCGTCACGAATGCGTTCGAGCCGCAGACAAAGGCGAGCTTCGGTGGCGCGGGCAGCCTCGTCATGGCTTGCACCATCATCGCGGCGTCGATCCGCCGCGCATAATCCGCCGGACGGCGGGCCGGCTCGCGCGTCAGCGTCAGCACCAGGTCGAAGCCATCCCGGCGCTCGGCGAGGTCGATCAACTCGTCGCGAAAGATCACCTCGTCCCAGACCCGCGCCGAAAACACCAGGGCGGCCGCGACCAGCGATCCCCGCATCGCCCGGTGACGGACCATCGACATCAGCGGCACCACGCCCGACCCACCGCCGACGAGCAGGAGCGGTCCGCCATCGTCGTCGGACCAGACGAAATGGCCGCCGAGCGGCCCGCGCAACTCGACCTCGTCGCCCACCGCCGCGATCTCGTGAAAGAACGGCGAGACCTCGCCGTCCTCGAGTTTTTCAATCGCCAGCTCGATGGTCTCGCCGGTCTCCGGCGCCGAGGCGATGGAATAGGAGCGGCGCGCCTGATAGCCGTCCGGCGCCGTCAGCCTAACATCGACATGCTGCCCGGCCCGATAAGCGAAGGGCCGCGATGGCTGCAGGAAAAAGCTGGTGACACGCGGCGTGCGCTTTTGGATGCGGGTGATGGTGACCGTCTGCCAGGGCGACTGCGCCGCCGGTGCGTCGCTCATGGATCGTTCGTGTAGCGCTGCTCGCGCCACGGGTCGCCATAGATATGATAGCCTCGCAATTCCCAGAAACCCGGCTCGTCACGCTCGGTGAACTGCAGCCCGTTCAGCCATTTGGCCGATTTCCAGAAATAGAGATGCGGAACGAGCAGCCGCGCCGGGCCGCCATGGTCAGGCGTGATCGGCCTGCCCTCGTAAAGCAGCGCCACCATCGCCTTGCCGCCGGTAAGATCCTTCGTCGGCACGTTGGTGGAATAGCCGTCGAAACCCAGCGCCAGCGTGAAGGCGGTGGGCGGCTCGATGCCGGCGTCGGCAAGGATGTCGTCGACCAGCACGCCCTGCCACGCCGTGTCGAACTTGGTCCATGCGGTGACGCAATGGATGTCGCGCGTCATCTTGGTCAAGGGCAGCGCGTTGAACTCGGCCCAGTCCCACTTCTTGATCGGCCGCGGCCCGTGCTTAAGCGTGAACGACCAATCCTCGGTGCGCACATGCGGCGTCGGGCCGGCCGACAGGACCGGGAAACCTTGCTCGAGATATTGCCCCGGCGGGATACGTGCATCCGTATCCGTCGGCGGCTTTCGTCCGGAAGAGAAGCCTCGGGTAACCATCGAGAATATCCGTTTGCGCAGGGTCCAGTCGACCTTTGTCAGTTTTCTCGAAGACGCGCGCGCGGGCAACCGAAATCTTGGCTCCGGCCTGGCGACAATGCTCTACATCGATCTTGGCAGCGCGGCGCCCGCTTCAGCCACTGGCGAAGGGGACGGCGACAAACATCTGGGCGTCGCCGCGCTCGACAAGCAGCAGCACCGATTTCCTGCCGGATTTGGCGGCCTGCACAATCGCCTGGTTAGCCTGCCTGGCGCTCCTCACCGGATGCTGGTCGACGGCGACGATGATGTCGCCGGGCTGGATGCCGGAAGCCGATGCCGCCTTGTTCGGGTCGACGCGCTCGACCAGCGCGCCGTGCTGGTTGCCGGCCAGGTTCATTGCCTGGCGAACATCCGGGGTGACATCCGTCAGGCCGAGGCCGAGCGCCGGTGCGCGAAGGCCCTGCCCCGTCGACGGCTGACCCTGATCGCCGGTCACCGATCCCGTCGTCATGTCGTCCTCGTTGCGCCCGACCTCGACGGAGATCTGCAGGCTTTGCCCCTTGCGCCAGACATTGAGGGTTTCCCTCGTACCGGGCGCAATTTCGGCGACGGCGCGCGACAGGTCCCTTGGATCCTTTATGTCCTGGCCGGCGAAGCTGGTGATGACGTCGCCGGTCTCGATGCCGGCCTTGGCGGCCGGCGATCCGTCGCTGACCTGCGCGACCAGCACGCCGGCGGGGTGATCGAGGCCGATGGCGCTCGCCATGTCAGGCGTCACCGGTTGGATCTGGACGCCGAGATAGCCGTACTGGATGGAGCCGCCCTTCATCAGTTTGGCGACGACCTTTTGCGCCTGGTCGGAGGGAATGGCGAAGCCGACGCCGACGCTGCCGCCATTCGGCGAAAAGATCGCCGTGTTGATGCCGACGACATTGCCGTTCACATCCGTCAGCGGGCCGCCGGAATTGCCCCGGTTGATCGGCGCGTCGATCTGGATGAAGTCGTCAAACGGCCCGCTATGCAGGTCGCGGCCGCGCGCCGAAACGATGCCGGCCGTGACCGTGGTGCCAAGGCCGAAAGGATTGCCGAAAGCGAGCACCTGGTCGCCCGGCATGAGCCTGTCGGAATCGCCCCATTTGACGGTCGGCAAGGGCTTGCCGGACTTGACCTTGAGCACGGCAAGATCGTTCTTGGCGTCATGGCCGATCAATTTGGCGGGAAGCTCGGTGCCGTCGTCGAGCGTCACCTTGATCGACTGGGCGCCGTCGACGACGTGATTGTTGGTGACGATAGTGCCGTCGTCGCCGACGATGAAGCCTGAACCGAGGGCCTCGGTGCGCGGCGCCTGCTCCGGCGGTGTCTTGGGGGCGGGCTGTCCCTGGTCATCGAAGAAATGGCGGAAATAATCGTCGAAAGGCGAGGTTCCGCCAAAGGGAGAGGCGTCGCTCATGGTGTCCGGCTGTTGGGCTTTCATGACCGTCGTGATGGTCACCACCGCCGGTTTGTCGGCCGCCACGACCGGCGCGAACGAGCCGCTCGGCGCGGTCATGCCGGTGACGGGTGGGGTGACTGTTGCCGCCAGGACATCATTCAGCCTGGGAGCGAGGGGCAGGGCGAAGGGGCTGACGATCAGCGCGGCGCCCAGCAGAGCGGCGACGCGATGTCTGCGAAGGGTCTGGATTGGTGACATGGCCGTTGTCCGGGCGAGAGATTGATCGGGCGCCGCAGCGTTCCGTCACCGGAACGCTCTACCGGCGTGTCGGCCTTGCCTGTCTCGCCTGGCACGGCGGCCGACCGGATCGACAGCCCCGCATCTAGGGCGCCGATCGTGGTTTCCAGATAATATTACGAAGATTTAATTTCCGGCTGGCAGCCGCCTTGCGCGTTGGCGCCGAAGCCCTAATCGGGATAGGGGGGAGCTTCGCAGTTCCTCCCCTCCCACACCACCCTGCGTACGGGTCCGTACAGGGCGGTTCGG